>JAJYKC010000193.1 GCA_021788955.1 Acidobacteriota bacterium | reverse complement strand
TGCTGTTTCTGGAAACCGTGCTGTGGGGTTTGTTCGAGCCGGGGCGCAACGCGGCCATTCCGAACATCGTCCCGGAGGGCGAGGTGATCCGGGCGAACACACTGGCCTCGATCACCTGGTCGCTGAACTTCACCACCGGGGCCGCCGTGGGCGGGTTGCTGGCGGCTTATCTGGGGCGCGACACGGTGTTTGTGCTGAACTCGTTGTCGTTCATAGGTTCGGCGCTGCTGATCCGGCGGATGCGCTTTACCGAGCCGCACGTGGAGGCGAAAACGGCCGTGCGGGCGCGGGATCTATTCGCTCTGACGCCTATGGTGGAGGGAATCCGTTACGTCCGCGGCAAGCGCCGCTTGCGGGCGACGATCTTCGTCAAATGCGGCATCGGGGTTCTGGGTGCGAACTGGGTGATTCTGCCGGTGCTGGGTGAGCGGGTGTTTGCGATTCACGCGCCCGGAATGGACATTCATCAGGCGGGGATGCTGGGGATGAGCGCGCTGATGGCCTCGCGGGGAGCGGGCGCGATTCTGGGTCCGACGGCGGCTACGGCATGGGCGGGCGATTTGGGGCGGCGGCTGAGACTCATGATCGGGGTGGGCTTTCTGGCGGGCTGCGCCGGCTACATCGGTCTTGGGTTCGCGCCGACGCTCATGCTGGCCTGTCTGGCGCTCGTGGTTGCACATTCGGGGTTGTCGTCGGTGTGGGTGATTTCGACAACGATGCTGCAGCTTCAGACGGACGACGCCTTTCGCGGGCGCGTGTTCGCCGCGGAGTTCGGCTTCGCGGTACTGACCATGTCGGCGTCAAGCCTGATCGCCGGCTGGCTTGTGGATGGTGGTATGGCCGTTGAGCGCGTAGCGATGCTCGCCGGCGTGGCGATGCTGGCGCCGGTAGCACTGTGGGTGTGGGCACAGCGGTTCTGGCGGGAGAAAACTCGAGCGCCGGAGTTACAATAGAAAAGAGGCGGCGCTCCCATGATTGTTTTTCGACCCTCCAACGCCAGGCCGTCGCTTTTCGGCTCCGACTAAGTTCTCCTCGTGCGCGGCGTCCGCTCGCGTTAGCGCGCAATTCCCTGGGATGAGATTCCGTGCGTTGCGCGCCGGAAGTGTCTGGTTTCATTTCCAACGAGGAGAACTCCCATGCCAATGAAAGAAGCAGTCCGTCCAGGGCTGCCGCAGCTTATTACCGCTCTGCCTGGCCCGAAAGCAAAGGAAGTGATCGCGCGGGACGCCTCGGTTGTATCGCCGTCTTACACCCGCAGCTATCCGATGGTCGCCGCGCGCGGCGAGGGGGCGATCGTCGAAGATGTCGACGGCAACCGCTTTCTCGATTTCAACGCCGGGATCGCGGTGGTGGCTACCGGGCACTGCCACCCGAAGGTCGTGCGCGCGATTCAGGATCAGGCGGCGAAGCTGATCCACATGTCGGGCACGGATTTTTATTACGAAAACATGGTGGAACTGGCGGAGACCCTGGCAAGGCTGGCGCCGGCCGGCGGGGCGCACCGTGTATCGTTCTGCAACTCGGGCACGGAAGCCGTGGAGGCGGCGCTGAAGCTGGCGCGGTATCACACGGGACGCAACAACTTCATCGCGTTTCTGGGCGCGTTTCACGGGCGGAGCATGGGTTCGCTGTCGCTCACGGCCAGCAAGGTTGTCCAGCGGAAAGGCTTCGGTCCGCTCGTGCCGGGTGTGCAGCACGTCCCGTATCCGTACTGCTACCGCTGCCCGGTGAACCAGCGCGTGGAAAGCTGCCGTGTGGAATGCCTGCAGCAGACCGAGCGGTTGTTTGAGACGATCCTGCCGGCCGAGGACGTGGCGGCCATCGTCGTGGAGCCGATTCAGGGTGAAGGCGGGTACGTGGTGCCGCCGCAGAAATTCTTCGATGAGCTGCAGGCGCTGGCAAAGCGCCATAACCTGCTGCTGATCGCCGACGAAGTGCAGAGCGGCATGGGGCGCACCGGAAAGATGTGGGCGTCGCAGCACTTCGGCTTTAAGCCCGACATTCTGACGATCGCGAAGGGAATCGCGAGCGGAATGCCGCTGGGGGCGACCATGGCGCGCGCCGACGTTATGCGTTGGACGCCCGGCGCCCATGCTTCGACGTTCGGCGGAAATCCGGTGGCCGTGGCGGCGGCGCTTGCCACGATCGAGCTGCTCGAAACGGAGTTGGTGGAGAACGCCGCGCGGATCGGAACGCACATGCTGGGGCGGATGGCGAGTTGGCCGGCTCGATTCGCGAATATCGGCGACGTGCGCGGGCGCGGCCTGATGATCGGCTTCGAACTGGTGAAGGATCAGCAGACGCGCGAGCGGGCGCCGGACGTTCGAGACCGGATTGTGCAGCTTGCCTTCGAGCGCGGGTTGCTCGTGCTTGGGGCGGGGAAGAATTCCGTGCGTCTGTGCCCACCGCTGGTGATCACGCGCGATCAGGCGGATTTCGCCGCCGATACACTGGAGGAATGCCTGAGTCTCGCCCGGTAGGGCCGGAGGGGCCGCCGCGGCGAGTCCTCGACGTTGGTTGTGGCGTGAACAAGTATCCGGGGGCGGTCGGGATCGACCGCATCCCCGGAACGCGCGCCGACGTGCTTTGCGATCTCGATCATTTCCCCTACCCGTTCCGCGACGCATCGTTCGCCTGCGTGCGGGCGATTCACGTGATCGAGCACGTGAGCGACGTGATCCGCACCATGGAGGAGTTTCACCGGCTCACAGGCCCCGGCGGGCGTGTGATTATCGCGACGCCGCATTACACGGACTTCAGCTCCTTCTGCGATCCCACGCACCGGTGGCACCTGAACAGCTTTTCGTTCCGCTATTTCGGGGAAAACAATGCGGGGTTCGGATATTACTCCCGGCGGCGGTTCCGCGAGATTTCGGTGCGAGTGCGGCTACTAGCTTTCTGGCGGTGGCTGGGGTTCGAGTTTCTCGTGAATCGGTTTCCGCGGTTCCGGCGGTTTTGGGAATACTACTTGTGCTACGTGGTGCGCGGCAAAGTGATGGACTTTGAGTTTGAGGCGATCTGATGCTGGGCTGGCTCTACCGGTGGGCGGACGGCGTGCGGGACCGGGCGCGGCGCCGGCAGGGGAACGAGGCACACGCGTTGGGAGCGCGCGGCGAAGATCTGGCGCACCGGTACTTGCAGCGCGAAGGTCTGACGGTGGTGGCGCGGAACTGGCGGCGTGAGGAAGGCAGCGTCGAACTGGACCTGGTGGCCTGGGACGGAACGCGGGAGACGGGAGCGCTGGTGGTGGTGGAGGTGAAGTCGCGCGCGACGGAGGAGTTCGGCGCGCCGGACCGCGCGATCGGCGAGGAGAAGATCGCCAGCCTGCGCCGCGCGGCGTACTCCTACGCCCGCCGCGCGGGCGTGCCTCGGGAGCGTCTGCGGTTCGATGTCGTGAACGTCGTGTTCGAGACGCCGGTGCGGATCACGCATTTCCGGGATGTGTTTTCCATCGAAGGGTAAGGGGCGTGGTTCAGGGCGCGCCGAAGTTGTAGAATGGGCGCCACGCGAATCACGGGGCCGGTCGGGGCCGGCGCGACGGGAGGAACCAACGATGGGCGCGGACAAGGATGTTTCGCTGGGCCGCCGCAGTTTCCTGACGGGCGCCGCGGGGGGCGCGGCGAGTCTGTTAGCCGGGGGCCAGGCCGCCGAGGCGCAACAGACGGAGTCCGAGCGGCGGGCGGCGCCGCTGCCTTCGGCTCGCGAGATCGCTCTTGAGACTACGGCGCCGCCGCCTCAAGCCGACGTCTACACCACCGACCGGCCCGGCGCCGATTTCATGGTGGATGTCCTGAAGACTCTTGGATTCGACTACATTTGCGCGAATCCGGGGTCGAGCTTCCGGGGCCTGCAGGAGTCGTTCATCAATTACGGGGGCAACAAGGATCCGGAGTGGATCACCTGTTGTCACGAGGAATCGTCGGTGGCGATGGCCCACGGCTATTTCAAGATTTCCGGCAAGCCGCTGATGATCATGGCTCACGGCACGGTGGGCCTGCAGCACGCTTCAATGGCGATCTACAACGCCTATGCGGACCGCGTACCCGTGTTCGTCGTGCTCGGCAACGAGCAGGAGATCAATTTCCGCCGCGGCGATGTCGAATGGAAACACAGCGTACAGGATCCGGCGTCCATGGTCCGCGACTTCACCAAGTGGGACGACTCGCCGATTTCCCTCGGCCATTTCGCGGAATCGGCGGTGAAGGCGTATCGGATTGCCATGACTCCGCCGATGGAGCCGGTGGTGCTCGCGGCGAACGGCCAACTTCAGGAAGAACCGATGTCCGCGTCCGACAGGCGCACGCTGCGGATTCCCAAACTGACTCTGCCTTCACCGCCGGCCGGAGAGCCGGGAGCAGTCGCCGAAGCGGCGAAATGGCTGGTGCAGGCGGAGAGTCCGGTGATCGTGGCGGGCCGCGTAGCGCGTACCCAGAACGGCGTGGACCTGCTTGTGCAACTCGCGGAAACGCTGCAGGCGCCCGTAATGGACCGGCGAAACCGGATGGTGTTTCCGTCGCGGCACCCTTTGTACAACAGCGGAAGCATCTCCGATGCCGACGTAATTCTCGGCCTGGAAGCGGTGGATCTGTGGTTTGTCACGCACAGGCAGACTCCGATTAACCGAATGGGCATGCAGAACCGCTCGATTCTCAAGCCCGGGGCGAAGGTGGTGACGATTTCCTCCGAGGACCTGTTCAGCCGGAGCAACTATCAGGATTTCGGGCGCTCCGAGGAGGCGGACCTCGCGTTGGCAGCCGATGCGGAGGCTACGCTGCCGTCGTTGATCGAAGCGTGCCGGAAGCTGATCACGCCGGAGCGGAAGCGCGCCATCGAGGAACGAGGCAAGCGTTTCGCTGAGCGGCATCGGAGCAATCGGGACCACGATTTCCGCGAAGCCGCTTACGGTTGGGACGCGAGCCCTGTCAGCACGGCTCGAATGTCGGCTGAGTTGTGGGAGCAGATTCGCAATGAGGACTGGTCGCTCGTGTCGCCGACGACATTCGTCAGCGACTGGCCGGGCAGGCTGTGGGATTTCGACAAGCATTACCAGTACATCGGCGGCCAGGGCGCCTACGGCATCGGCTATGGCGCCCCGGCGGCGGTGGGCGCGGCGCTTGCTAATAAGAAGCATGGCAGGCTGAGCGTCAGCATTCAGTGCGATGGGGACCTGAATTACGCGCCCGGCGTTCTCTGGACGGCGGCTCACCATCGCATTCCTCTGCTGACGATCATGCACAACAACCGGGCCTATCACCAGGAGATGATGTACCTGCAGGACATGGCCTGCAGGGCGCAGCGGCGTCCGGACCAGGCGCAGATCGGTACCGCGATCACCGATCCGAACATCAACTACGCGTTGATGGCAAAGGCATACGGGATGTATAGTGCGGGACCGATCGAGAATCCCAATGATCTGGGCCCGGCGCTCAAGGCGGCGATTGAAGTCGTGAAGCGAGGAGAACCGGCGCTGATCGATGTCGTAACTCAGCCACGGTGACCAACATGTCTCGGATCTTCATGTTGTTTCTGTCTACGGTTGCGCTTGCCGCGGCTCCGCAGGGCGCGGGTCCTGAAGCGGGTTCGGCGGCAAACGGGAAAGTCCTTTTCCGCAAAGTCGGCTGCTTTGAATGCCATGGCTACGCGGGCCAGGGCGGGCGGGCCGGCGCGCCGATCGCGGGGCTTCCGCTGCGGGCGCAGGACCTCATTCGCTATGTGCGCCGCCCCGCGGGCGAAATGCCTGCTTACACGGAGAAAGTCGTATCGGACCGGGAGTTGGCGGATATTTACGCCTATATCCGGACGCTTCCTGCACCGAAGCCCGTGAAGGACATTCCGCTTCTGAACAAAATCAAAGAACGGCAGTGAGTCACGGCCGCTTCCTCAGTGGTGGCATTCA
>JAJYKC010000192.1 GCA_021788955.1 Acidobacteriota bacterium | reverse complement strand
GCGGCGTTCGAAAGTGGCCTACCCTGGCCTTGTACGAATTCGGAGCGAAGCACGGAGTACTTGCTTGGCGCCTTGCATGGCGCTAAAGTGCGTTAGATGGCAAGTCGCTCGTGGGGCCGTAGGCTAGTTGCCGCCGTGTTGATATCCGCCACCGGACTTATCGCCGTCGTAGTCATCCCGTCCCTTACGATCGTGGCACTAGCGCCTTACTGGCGCCGCATGCACGATGCAGCCTTCTCGATTGCGCGCGTAGGTCATTTCGCCGTTGCAATGTCCGGACACGACAAGCGATGCTCGGCGGGCGATGTCTGGGACGTCCTGTACGGGGGTCGGTTTAGAACGACCAAGGCGCAGATCCGCGCTGCCGACAAGGTGATTGGGACTGACGGGAACCTGCTCCTGGTGGCGACGCCGTCCGGGGAATTTTGGATTCCTGCTCCTGACATTGATACGCTGGCCGAGTTACTGGCTGAGCAAAAGCTGGAGATCTACGGCCACGATGTCCACGCCGGAGAAGTCGTGTTAGATTGCGGAGCCAACGTCGGGGTTTACACTCGCGTAGCGCTAGCTCGGGGCGCTCGCACCGTGATCGCGATCGAACTCGCGCCAGAACCACTCGCTTGTCTGCGTAGAACTTTCGAACGCGAGATTCGGGACGGCCGCGTGATCGTGTATCCCAAAGGCGTCTGGGATAAGGATGCGACTTTGCGCCTGACCACGAACCCAAGGCTTGCCTCCACGGCCGACAGCGTCGCGATAAACCGTGGCGTAGAAGGCCCCGAGGTTCAGCTCACGACGATCGACGAGTTGGTCTCGGAGCTACACCTACCACGCGTTGACTTCATCAACATGGACATCGAGGGTTCCGAAGCTCACGCCCTCCGAGGCGCTGCGAAGACCCTTGCGACCTACAAGCCCCGTCTTGAGATCTCGATGGAGCATAGGCAATCCGACCCCGACATCATCCCCGCTCTGGTCCTGCGCCTGAACCCGCATTACCAAACGCAATGCGGCAGTTGCGGGATGACGACCGGCCGGGTGCAGCCGGAGGTTCTGCTGGCGTGGTGATGGGCCCTAGGCCATACGGCCCGACGGTAGCCGAGATCTGGTCCGGGTCCACGGATTCGAGTTCCTCAATTCTTTGAACGCAAATGGTGGGTGGCCGAGCGGGGGTCTGCTAAACTGTGGGTACCCAACTGATGTCCGCGCAAACGAACCTCTCCAAGCTCAGCGTGGGGCAGTTTGCGGAACGCTTCCGCAACGAAATGATTCCGCTGAGCAACACCTTTTCTTACTTCTGCGCCTCGGTGCCGATGAGCGAAGAAGATCTGAAGGAGTATCTGGAGGAACCGATCGCCGCGTTGCCCCCGGCGGTGGCCTCCCTGCTACCCAACATTTCGATCATGCTGGTGCCGTACCTGGAACGGGCGAACGGCAAGCAGGCGGCGCCGGGCAAAGGGGCTGATTTTGTGTGCACGGAGAAGCCTCCGGAGAACAAGCTGTCGTGGGCTTCGCAGGTGTCACTAGGAAACCAGGAAGTGCTGCTGTTCGGGCTGAAGGACCAGGAGGTGGCGGAGTACCACTACCGGTTCTACCGCGGCATTGCGGCGCTGATCGCGGCGCGTCTTCCGGAAGAGGCGCGAGAGAGGTACTACCGGCTGCTGCGCGAAGAACTGAAAGCGCCGGCGCACGGCGAAGTGGATGAGGAAAGTTGGCGGCTGAAGCAGTCGCTGCAGCGCCGGGAGACCGGCCTTCGAAAAGAGTCGAAGGCGTTCGTCGAGTACGCGCAGGCGAGTTTCATCGACACGCTGACTCTGTACCTGCATGGCATCTGCTGCGACATCGACGTGGACACCGGGCCGAGGCAGTTGGCGAGCCGGTGGCTGCGCAAACGGCTGGAACTGCTGAGGGAACTGTTCACGCCGCCGTCGGGATACGCAGTGTTTCCCGAGGAACTCAAAGAACACAACCACGACGAACACTGACGCGCAGGGTGAGTCAGGCGAGGCCCTCGGCCTCGAGGTCTTCAAGAAGGGCGCCGGAGGCGTTGCTCGGATAGCCCCAGATCCAGAATGCATCGGGCGTCGCGCTTTCCCACACCGGACGCGAGGCGGGCTTCAGAAGCACGCGGAAACGCTGATCCGCGTCGTGGACTTCGGCCGAGAGTCCTGCCTGTTCAATGATTTCGCGGAGATCCAGGTCGTTGCGATAGTCTTCCAGCCCGAGCCGGTAACCGGATTCGTTGTCGTGGACGAATTTTTCCCAACGGCGAATGAGGCCCTCGCGGCCGGCGCGCACGATGTGAGCTGGACAGCCGTAGTCCTCGAGGAACTGGCGGATTTCATCGTCGTTCAATCGCGATATCTCCTTGCCTGGCGGCGGAAGTATCGTTCGCCGTCGTTGGGGATGAAGAAGGTGCGGATGGTCCGGTCCGAGTTGTAGGCGCCGAAGTAGCCGTGCCTGCGATCGAACCGGCTGAAGCCGCCATCGGCACGGGTCGCTTCGAGGATTTGGCCTCCGGAGGGTTGGTCGCGGAGTGCCTGGGCCAGGCGCAGGTACTCGGCTTCGCTGATTGAGCCGAACTCTGCTCTGTGCTTGCGGTAGTGTTCGTCGAGCAGGGCACGGCTGCGAAAGCCGGGGCCAGCGGCGTAGAGAAGAATGGCGGCAAGGAGCCAAGCGGCGGCGTAGCGAACGAGACGCGCTGCGCGGATCATGAGATTGCCACCTCCCGGCCACCGTCGAGCAGAGACTGGCGGCCGGCTTCGATGACTCTTTCGTTATAACGGCTGTTAGCGGGCGTGGCAAGAAGGCCTTCGCGGTCAATGGCATCGAGCGTCGCCGTCCGGTCCGGGGAGGCTTCGACGAGCAAGCAGGCTTTCACGATCGCTTCGACGGAAAGATAGCCGTAGCCGGAGGGCGTAAGTCCGGGACCGCCGAGGTCCAGGCATTGGAAGTAGTCGGGGCTCGGTTCGGAATAACCTCCGGTGGTCACATACTCGACGCCGCGGTATTGGTCCGAATGGACTAGCATGGCGCCGCGGCCCTTCCCGGAGCAGTAGAGCGTCATACCTTGGGAATTCGTGCCCGGTCCGTTCTCCGGGTAGCCCAAGGCGTTCTGAACGTTCAGGCACGCGCCGTTTTCCCAGACGACGCGGGCATCGGTCCAAAGGTAGCCGCGATTGCCGTTGGGAAAATTGTCGAGCACCCCACGGACGCTGACCGCCGCCGGAGCGAGGCCGGTGAGAAAGTGGACAAGGTCGACATAGTGGCAGCCGATGTAGGTGAAGGCGTCGGTGGAGCCGGCGGTGAACCAGTTCTGGAAGTTCGACTCGCGGTAGTACCACTTCTCGAGCAGGCGGGCGGAACCGAGGCGGAACTCGCCAAACTCGCCAGCGCGGAAGCGCGCCCGGGCGATCAGGCTTCGTGAGTCGAAGCGTTTGTGATAGTCGATGGCGACGAGGACGCCCCGGGCGCGGGCCTCCTGCTCAATGCGCTCGGAATCGGTGACACGCAGAACGAGCGGTTTGACCGCAAGTACGTGGTGCGAATGAGTGAGGGCGGCGAGGATGACATCGGCATGGAGTTGGTCCGGCAAGGCGACGACGACGAGGCTGCGCGGCGGCAAGGCAGCGAGAAGTTTGAGATAGAGATTGGCCTGAGCATTATCGGGCTCGTCGAGCGAGGGCCAAGGGTGGAAGGAGTGGCCCGGGAACGCCCTTTGGAGGGCAGGCGCGTTGGCGAGCGCGCCAACGGAGCGCGGGCGGGTGGCGCAGATGTCGATTTCGCCGATGACGCCGAGGCGCTGGAGATGATAGAGCGATGGCAGTAGTTGGTCGTGGACGATCATGCCGGCGCCGATGACGGCGGCGCGGATCACGATGCGTGAGCCTCCCGGGAGCGGGCAGCTACGGACTCGGCGAAGGCTTCCTCAAAGACGGCCGTGCTTTCCTCGATGGCCTCGCGGGAGATGTTGAGCGGCGGGCAGATCTTGACTGTGGCTCCGCCGGGGCCGACGGGTGCGAACATGAGCAGACCTTTTTCGAAGCAGCGCTCGACGACGGCCCAAGCGAGGTTGGCGTCCGGGTCCCTCGTGCCGGGGCGGACACAATGTACGCCCGCGACGAGGCCGACGCCCAGCACCGCGCCGATGCAGGGGAAACGATCTTTTAAGGCGCGCAGGCGTTCGTGTAGGAACGCGCCTTGGGAGCGTGCCGCGTCGACGAGGCCTTCTTTCACGATGATATCGATGGAGGCGAGCGCGGCCGCGCAGCAAACGGGATTGCCGCCATGGGTGGAACTCATGGTGCCGGGGGCGGCGAGGTCCATGATGGAAGCGGCACCGGCGACCGCGGCCACCGGCAGAGAACTGGAGATGCCCTTGCCAAAGAGGGCGAGGTCCGGCACGATGCCATAGTGCTCGAAGCCCCACATCGTGCCGGTGCGGCCGAACCCGGCCTGTACTTCGTCGAGCGTGAGGACTATTTTGTGGCCCGTGCACCACTGGCGAAGAGCCCTCATGAACGTCTTGTCGGCGAAGGCGGCGCTGCCTCCCTGGTAGGTTTCGGCGATGACTCCGGCTATGGTGTTCGCCTCGACGCCCTTTTCCTGGAGACGGCGGAGGAAGGAATCGATGGAAACTTCCGTGGTGCGGTAGCCGTCGGGGAACGGCACCTGGACGAAAGCGGCGTCGAGGCTGCCGATCCACATTTTGAGGTCCGGGATGCCGCCGGCCTGCTGGGCGCCGAGAGTGCGTCCGTGGAAGGCGTCCTGGAACGACACGATGACTTTCTTGCCGCGGCCGCCCGACTGCAGACCGTGCATGCGGCTGAGTTTGATCGCGCATTCGACAGTCTCCGAGCCGGTGGTGAGAAGGAAGATTTTATTTAGCTCCGGCGGGAGGAGTCCGGAAAGGCGGCTGAGCAAACGCAGGCGGGTTTCGTTGGCGAACGCGTAGGTGGCTAACACGCCGGCGTTTGCGTGCGCGGCGATCGCGTCCCGGATTTCGCGGCGGCCATGACCGGCGTTGGTGATGAGGACACCGGAGGACCAGTCGATCCAACAGTTGCCGGAGTTGTCGTACACCTGGAAGCCTTCGGCACGATCCCAGACGATAGGAGGCTGGCCCTGCATGGCGCGAGGCTCATGCCGGCGCAAGGCGGCCAGGACGTCGAGCGACGCGGGAGCCGGAAGGGGCGTGACGATGCGCCGAAGGCCCGTCGCGACACGCGGCACCTCACGCGGCGTCAAGGTGAATTCGCGTGCCATGGACTTCTATTGTACGCGTCCGGCGGCAAGGAGCCATAGGCCGAGGCGTGCGGAGGCGCCGCGTGAAGTACACTGAAGCGAAGCTCTTCCGTCGACATCGCGCACAATGCAGCGGGGCGCGGACGTTGATTAGATGGGTCGATCGCGCCCCGGGCTGTGCGCTCAAAGGAGAACCGATGCGAAAACTGATGATTGCCATGCTTATTGCCGCGCCTGCCTGGGCGCAATCCGGATCGCCTGCCGATCCGATGGTGGCGAGTTCGAAAACGCTTTTCATGATGGTCAAGGACGATATTGTGCGCACCGCGGAGATGGTGCCGGCGGATAAGTACGGCTACAAGCCGGTGGATGGCGTACGGACCATCGGGCAGCTTCTGGCGCACGTTGCCGACAGCCAGTACGAGTTCTGCGGCCCGGTGAAGGATGGTCACATGATACGCAAGGGCGTAGAAAAGTCGGCGACGACGAAAGAACAGATCACCAAGGCATTGAACGAGGCGTTTGCCTACTGCGAAGCGACGTACGCGGGGATGTCCGCTGGCTCAGCGGCGCAGACTGTGAATTTCTTTGGAATGAAGATGACCAAGCTGGGCGTGATGGACTTCAATGTAGGCCACACGTTCGAGCATTACGGGAACCTGGTGACCTAT
>JAJYKC010000191.1 GCA_021788955.1 Acidobacteriota bacterium | reverse complement strand
GTGAAACCACTCGTAAGAGAGGGTCGTAACATAGCCCCCGCTACCGGTCTACTAGTCGGCGGTGCGATGGATATTCAGCGATGCAGATGGGTCGTATCGGAACTGGCCAGCCAAAGTCTCGAAAGGAATGGGCTCCGCGGCGCGGCACGCGGCCAGGCAGGCGATGGCGAGGAATGTGGAGCGGCGCGTCAACGGCTGTTTTTCAGTTTCGCAGGGATGAGCAACGGCATCAGGGGCGCTTTGGGATGGTCCAGAGATAGATAGGCTCGCCCAAAACAACCTCCGTTTTCTCCGGAGGCCAGTTTAGGCCCATGTCGAACCGATGGGAGACGATGCGGGCACCGGGTTGCAATTCCTTCAGTAGTTTCGGCTTGAGGCGCATGTTGATTCCGGGCAGGAGGAAGATGGTGACCACGGTGGCCTTCCTTAGGTCGTAGTCAAACAGGTCTCCCTCGACGAACGTCGCTTTGGCTGTGACACCTGCTGCGGCGGCGTTTGCCCGGGCTTGGCGGACAAGCGCAGGGTTGATTTCGACACCAACCGCGTCAATGCCGTAGCGTTTGGCGGCGGTAATGACGATGCGGCCGTCGCCGGAGCCGAGGTCCACCAGTCGGTCCCCCGGATGGATACCGGCCAGCGAAAGCATCTGGTCAATGATGGGCTGTGGAGTGGAAACGAACGGAACGTCCGGATAGCGCTCCGGGATCGGCTGCTGGCCCAGGGCCGCGAACGTTGTGGTGAGCAAGACCGGCGCCAGGTAGCGGTACAAGCATGCGTGGGGGAATTTCATGGATTCGCTGAAGCGAACACGGCCTAAAACGTTCTCTTCAAAAACTGCCCCGTGGAGGCATCGACGAAAACCGAGTAGCCGCTGGTGGCGATGGAGTCGCCCCAGACGACACGCCACGCCGGGTCTGGGAAACGGTCGGTCGCCTCGAGCAGGTACATCACGGGTTGGCCGGGATTCTTCTTCACGTACTCTTGGGTCTCCTTTCTCGCCAGAGCGGCCTCCAGCGCCTTGTCGGTATCGCTGCGCAGGGCGGCCAGCAGAAATGGGCGCTGGGTGCCGGGTCCGGACCATGACTCGGCAGGGGCAGCCGAAACGCCCCTGTGGAGATCGTTGTCGGTGTCTTCGACTGCGGACCAAGTATAAGTGCGCGCCTGGTGGAGTGATGCAGAGACGAATGTTGCTCGCCAGACGGCAGCCTTGCCCCCTTCCGATTTCATTTGCTTTAGGTTGTAGCTCTGCACCTGCAGCGGCTGCGCGTCGACCGCCCAGCCTCGTGCCTGCACGTACATTTCCTGGAAGGCTTCCCGGCCGGTACGCGGCGGATCCGCGGATGGTGCTTTCGTCTCCGCCTTCTGTTCCGGTGCGGTCGAGCAAGCTGCCAAGCCCAGGACCAAGGCGAGGGCGAAGCCCAACCGGTGTCTCGTTGTCATTTCCTCATTTTCCGATACCTCTCGAGGCCGCTGCGCGCCATAGCATTGTTCGATATGCTCTTCCTGAAAGGCATTGACATGAAACTTCTCGTTCCCGCGTTTCTCGTTTTCGCTGCGTGCGCCGTGGCTCAACCGGCGGGCGGCGACGCCAGCCAGAACCTTGCCGAGGAGGCCAAACAGGCCTACACGCGTGTGAAGAACAACATCCTTCGCGCCGCGGAAAAGATGCCGGAAGCCGATTACAGCTTTAAGGCGACGCCGGACGTGCGGCCGTTCTCCGAACTTTTGACCCACGTTACCGGTGCACAGTTGCGCGCCTGCTCGCTGTTGACGGGCGCAAAACCACCGGCTATGCCCGCAGCGGACGCGAAGAAAGCCGACATCCAGGCGTCGCTAAAAGCTTCGTTCGACGAGTGTGACAAGGCGTATGATTCGGTGACGGCGGCCAACCAGATGGACACGGTGGGCTCCGGCTACATGCACCATTCCCGGATCGGCCTGCTATGGTACAACGTGACGCACGACAACGAGATGTACGGCACGATGGCCGTATATATGCGCCTGAAGGGACTGGTGCCGCCCTCGAGCGAGCGACGCTAGATCCCGGCCGCTGGGCCTCGTCAGCCTTCTCGAAGCGCCTGCATCGGCTCGACAGAAGCGGCCGTGCGGGCCGGGATGAGCGAGGCGAGAGAACCGACGGCGAGCATGGCTGCGGCGACCGCCGTGTAGCTTAGCGCATCGGCCGGTTGGACATTGTAGAGGAAACCGCGGATTAGCTGTCCGCTAGCCAGCGCCAGGGCGAGTCCGCCCGCGAGTCCTGCGCCGATCAAGAGCGAGCCCTGCCGAAGAACCATCCCCACGACGCGGCCCCGTGTCGCGCCAACCGCCATGCGAATCCCGATTTCGCGGCGGCGGTAACTGACGAGTTGGGCGAGCACGCCATAGAGTCCGGCCACAACCATGAGCACGGCGAGTCCGGCAAAGGATCCGGTAAGGTACAGGCCGAGGCGCTGGCTGAACGTATTCTGGTCGATCGCTTCGCGCATGGTCTGGAAGTTATCAAGTGCGAATCCGGGCGCCGTCTCGCGGAAGATCGAGCGCATTTCGGAAGCGACGGGTACGTCGGTGCGTGTCTTCACGACAAAGCTGACCACGGTTTTTAGCAGGGCTTGGTAGAACAGCGAAGTAACCAGGATCTGCTGCTGCGGAAGCAGGATGAGCGGCTGTACGGCGCTTCCTACGCGGTCATCCGTCTGGTCTGCGAGGACGCCGACGATCGTGTAAGGCTTGATCATGCCGGTGTCCTTTCCGCCGAGGTCGACCTGCTGGCCGAGAGGGTCTCGTGCCGCGAAGTACCTTCGGGCCAGCGTCTGGTTGATAACGGCCACGAACGGAGCGGCGGCCGTGTCGTCATCACGGATCATGCGGCCCCGTATGACCGGCGTGCGCAAGGCTCGAGCGTAGTCGCCGCTAACCGCGGTAACTCGGGCGTTGTTGTTGCGCGATTCTTCCTTAGGCCGGCCGACGACGGTGAAACTCGAGCGCATGTCCATGCCTGAAAGCGGGGGCGCCGTCGCTAACGCTACCGCTTCGACGCCGGGAGCATGGCGTATCCGATCGAGAATCGGAGCATAGGTCGTCGAAGCGACGGATGCTGGAGCGTTGGAGGTGACTTCGGATACCGCCATCCCCGCGAAGCCGGCTGAATCCACCGGCATCGCGGTGAACGTGGTGACGCGAGTGATGTCGAAGCCGAGTTGCGTATGCTCGAGGTTCCAGAGGGTGTGGAACAGCAGGCCCGTCCAGACCAGGAGGAGGGTCGATAAGGCGACTTCTCCGGCTACCAGCCATCCGCTGAGCCTGCCACCGACCACGCGCGAACCGGCGCCACGGGCCCCGGTCTGGAGGGCCGTTTGCGGGTCAGCGCGCGCGACCAGTAGAGCCGGAAACAGCGAGGACAGAATGGCCGTGAGGCCGGCGGCCGTGACAAGCGCAAAAGCCGTCGGCCAATGGATCGCAATCGATTCCGAGCGCGGGATGGTGCCGTCGGGGAGTTTCCGGATAGCAAGGAGTACGAGTTCCGCCACCGCCATGCCCAGTCCACTGCCGAGAATGCTCAGGAGAAGGCCCTCGGTGAGCACCTGGCGGATCATGCGAGGCCGGCTCGCGCCGAGCGCGACGCGTACGGCGAATTCCTGCTGACGGCTGAGACACCGCGCGATGAGGAGATTCGCGACGTTCGCGCAAGCGATGAGCAGTACGAGGGCGAGCGCGGCGACCAGGGCATAGAAAACAGGCCGGATGTTGCCGGTAAGTAGCTGCTGATACGGAAACGCGCGGAAATAGTGCACCTGGGTCTGAGTGGGATCGGTCTTGGCGATGTGCCGGGCGATCGAGTCGAGTTCCGCTTGGGCCTGCCCGGTTGTGACTCCAGGCCGGAGCTGCGCCAGGATCTGGAAGAAGTCATAGCCGCGTTCCTTTTGCATCTCAGGCGTCGGCTGCAGCGGAAGCCAAAGTCCTTTGTGAAGGTCCGGCCCCATCTGCTCCGGGAAGCTGAAGCTCGCCGGCATCACGCCGGCTACGGTTCGGGGGAGGCCGCCGACATCGACGGTGCGGCCTACGATACCTGGGTCCGCGTTGAAACTCTGGCGCCAGAGTCCCTCGGAGAGGATGGCCACGTGCGGCCCGTTCGGCTGTCCTTCGGCTTCGGTGAACGTGCGGCCCAGCAGCGGTCGTGCGCCGAGCAAAGCGAATAGATTGGGAGTTACGCGCGGGGCGACGATACTCTGAGAACCGTCCTTCCCGGCCACCACGCTCACATCCTCCGAATAGCCGGCGACATCGGCGAACTGATGAGATTGTTGCTTAATGTCGTGGTAGTTGAGCCAGGAGGTTGAGTCGAAGCCGGGCTTCTCGGTCGCCGGGCCGATGAAAACAAGGCGGTCGGAATGAGGGTAGGGGAGCGGGCGGAGCAGCACGCTTTCGATGACCGTGAACAAGGCCATGTTCGCGCCGATACCGAGGGCCAAGGTCAAAACCGCGAGCAACGTGAAGCCTCGTGATGACCATAGCTGGCGCGAGGCGAAGCGCAGATCCTGAAGTAGGGTTCGCACAAATTCTCCGAAGTATCCGTATCCCCGCAAGGAGGGGCAATCACCGTGCCAATTGTACGGCTTGATTTGGAAGGGATTTGCAGCGCCGATGGCCCCTGAAGCCGGTGGGAAGTGTCCAAAGGCGGAGGCGCGTGTCCGGGAACGGACACTTCAGGCGTCGAGCGTGGCGCAAGCTCCGGCGCCGGCGAGGGTGGCCCGCCAGCCGAGTTCCGCTTTCACGATGCGCGCGCACCGGGAGGCGAATGCGCTGGCATTCTCGTGAAACACGGCGCGGCATGGTTCGAGCAGGAGGTCGCCGGCCTCGGACAGGCCGCCCGCGATGGCGATGCGGTCCGGGAAGAGAATGTTGGCAAGAGTGGAGAGAGCAAGGCCGAGCCAGCGGCCGGCGTCCTCGATGAGGCGAATGGCCAAGGGATTTCGGGCGAATGCCTGTTCGATCACGTCGCGGAGATCCGTGGCACTGCCGCCGGCGTCCCGGAACCGTCCCGCGATGGCGTTCGCGCCGACAAGCGCCTCCGCGCACCCTTTTCCTCCACAACTGCAGAGGGCGACGCCTGGGGCGACGATCACATGGCCGACATCTCCTACGCCCTCGTAGGCATAGCGGAGGAGTTTGCCACCGACTAGCATGCCTCCGCCAAGACCCGTGCCAGCGGCAAGGCAAAGGAAGCGGCTTGAACCTCCGCCCGCGCCCCAGCGCCACTCGGCAACGGCGGCGGCGTTAGAGTCCGCTTCAATCGTCACCGGGAGGCCAAGCTCTTGTTCAAGAGCGGTTCGCAGCGGGAAGCGCTCCAGCCAGGGAAGATTCGGATTGTAGGCTACTGCGTCGTGTGCGTCGCTCACAAATCCCGCGACCGCAACACCAACCCGGTCGCCGCGCAACCCCGCTTCATGGAACGCGGCAGCGACACGATCAACAAATTCCGGAGCGTGCCCGGGCGCCGTCGGGATGGTGCGTAGTCCTTCGATCTTTCCATCCGGGCCAACCAGGGCCAGCTTGGTTGTCGTTCCCCCGATGTCGATGCCTGCTACGGGCATGGTCCGTGGCTCATGCAAATCCGGTTTCCGTTGTGGTGACCGCGGCCGCGGTGCGAAATTCGCCCGGGACGAATCCTTTCCATCCCGCCAGACGCATCGCCGCGCATTGGACGGGCACGATCTCGAACAACGGTGCGAGTTCCTCGCCGCGCACGCTGCTGGGGGCCCAGGTCAGCGCATCTTCCGCGTAGGGGCCGACGGTCAGCACCGAGGCGCCCAGTCGCTTCAGGTCTTTGGCAAGCGCGCCGTCAAGCTCCGACGTCTGTTTTTGCGAGGCAAAAACCACCGCACGGAATTCGCGATCGACCACCTCGACCGGACCATG
>JAJYKC010000190.1 GCA_021788955.1 Acidobacteriota bacterium | reverse complement strand
ACCGCAACCAGTTCGGCGCCGAAATTGGCGGCCCGGTGAGAATCCCGCGGGTGTACAACGGGCACGACAAGACTTTCTTCATGTTCAGCTACGAGGGCTACTGGCAGACCGACGGCCTGACGCGGCTCAACAACGTGCCCACGCCGCTGGAGCGCGCGGGCGATTTTTCGGCGAGCTTGACCAAATCCAACCAGCCCGTGGCGATCAAGGATCCGCTGAACAACAACAAGGCGTTCCCCGGCGCGATCATTCCCGCCAGCCGCTTCAGCCCGGTCGCGCTGAACCTGATCAAGTGGTATCCCCTGCCCAACTACCAGGGCATTGGGCTGAACTACCAGGCGAGCGCGCTGGATATCAACCATTACGAGGCCATTATCGGCAAGGTAGACCACCGCTTTTCGGACCGGGACAGCGCCTCGCTTCGCTACGGTTACCGCTGGAACCCGAACAACACTCCGTTTGCCGGGAGCAACCTGGGGGAATTCCCCACTTTTATTTCGGACGACCGCATGATGACCGGCCTTACGGAAGTCCACTTGTTTTCGCCGACGCTGATCAACGAATTTCGGGTGGGGCTGAGCCGCAATGCCCAGCATCAGAACGACCAGAACACGTTGGGGCAGCCCACGGCGGCGGAGCTCGGCATGGCGGGCTCGACCACCGATCCGGCGGCGGCGGGGTTTCCGAAGGTCAACGTCACCAATTATTCGGGCCTGGGATACCCCAACAACGAGCCGATGAACTTCTTCGTGAGCGACTACCAGGTCGGCGACACGCTCACGTGGGTCAAGGGCAGGCACATCCTGACATTCGGGCTGGACGTCGATCTGAACCAGTTCAACCAGCCCTTCTACAACAACCAGCGCGGCACTTTCACTGCCAACGGGGTGTGGACCGGCGGCGGAGCGGCGGCCAAGGGCAACGCCTTCGCCGATTTGATGCTGGGCCTGCTGAATACTTCGAACATCACCCAGGTCCCCACCCGCAACTATATGCGGTGGCGCGATTATGGCGCCTTCATCAACGACGATTTCCGCGTGACCTCCACGCTCACGCTGAACCTGGGGCTGCGCTACGAGCTCGATCCGCCGCCGCACGACAAGTACGGGCGGTGGGTCAATTTCGTGCCGTCGTTAGGCCAGGTCATCGTGGCCAGCGACGCCACGGTTCCGAACCTGAACGACCTGGCGCAGCAGTCGGGGCTCGGCGGGATGGTCGGGCTGGCCAAGGATTACGGCTTGCCGCAGTCTTTGATCTACACGAATTACAAGAATTTCGCCCCGCGCCTGGGCTTCGCCTGGCGGCCTTTCGGCAGCCAGCGGACGGTGCTGCGCGGCGGCTACGGATGGTTCTACTCGGGCGGGGATTGGAACCAAGTCCGGACGGACATGGGGACGGGGTTCCCGTTCTCCACGAACTGGACGTTCAACCGCGTGGCGAAGGACCCCAGCGCGCTCACGCTGGCGGATCCCTGGCCGCTGGCCATCGGCACCCTGAAGGGAACCGCTACCACCAACGGTTATGAGGTGAACGCGCCCGTCGGTTACTTACAGAACTACAACCTAGCGGTGGAGCGGGACCTCGGCGGCGGGACCGTGCTCTCCGTCTCGTACCTGGGATCGAAAGGCACGCACCTGGGGCGGCGCTACAACCTCAACGTGCCGTTCCGCTCGGCCGCCTGGTACATGGCCAACGGCACCAGTTTTCCGTTTCCGTATCCGGCGTTTGGCAACATCCAGTACTACGATTTCGGTTCCAATTCGATTTACAGCGCGGGCCAGGTGATGCTTCAGAAGCGCGCCCACAACGGGTTGTTTTACCGGCTGGCATACACCTACAGCAAGTCCCTCGACGACGCTTCACAGCTCACCGGTGCGGCCGCCGGCGGCTACAAGGGAACGGAAGATCCGCGCAACCTGCGGCTGGAACGGGGCCGCTCGGATTTCGACCGCGGCCACGTGTTCACCGCCATCTTCTCCTATCCGCTGCCGGTGGGGCGCGGCCGTTGGCTGTTTTCGAACGGCGGCAGACTGGTGAACGGCATGTTCGGCGGGTGGATGATTACCGGCACTGTCGTGGCGTACTCGGGAGCACCATTCACCGTGATGGATTCCAGCATCAACGCCAACCTCGGGCAATATGACCGGCCGAACCGGCTCGCTTCCGGAAAGGTTGTCAGCGGCACGGGACGCCGGGGCGTGGATTATCCCTGGTACGACCCGAACGCCTTCGTGCCGACGGCCAAGTGCGCCAGCACAACCGATTGCTCGCCGGATCAGTACGGATTTGTGCCGTACGTTCCGGGCAATTCCGGCCGCAACATTCTGGACGGCCCCGGCACGTTCAGCACGAACGCGGCCCTGATGAAGAATTTCCGGGTGGGCGAGCGGGGCAGCATCCAGGCGCGGTGGGAAGCGTTCAATGTCTTCAACCACCCGAATTTTATGCTTCCGAACCAGAACTACAATGAGACCTCGGGGGGCATCATCAGCGGCGTGCAGGCCACCGGCCAGGGCGGCCCACGAACCATGCAGTTCGCCGCGAAGTATATCTTTTAAGCAAACCGGAACCTGGGCATCGCGACTTCGGCGTCGCCGGTGAGCGACCCGACAATGAGGGTGCCGGAAGTACAAATTCACTAGCCCCTCACGGCCTTAAAAACAGAATAATCACCTCCGTAACTCTTTTTTAGGCTATAATCTTCAACGGAAAGAGACCAATCCAACGGTCCAAGAAGTTCGTAGCGAGGTGGTTATGGGGCATCGCTTCCGCACAGCTCTGGGGTGGCTGGTGTTGATTGCTCCGGCGGCTTTGTGGGGACAAGGGGATCTCTCCACGGTCACCGGCGTTGTGACCGATGCCACCCAGGCGCCGATCGCGGACGTAACGGTCGCGATCCGCAATACCGATACCGACGATTCACACATTGTTTCAACCAACGCTGAAGGCAGCTATACCTTCACCGAGTTAGCGCCCGGGCCGTACGAGCTGAGCGCATCCAAGGGCGGTTTCCAAACCTATCGCGTGGCCGGAATCGTGCTGGCGGTGGGCGACGATGTGCGCCAGGACATCGGCCTGGCGGTGGGCAGCGTCAACGAGAGCGTCACGGTCACCGCGGCGCCGGAGCTGCTCAACACGCAAAATGGCGCCACGAAGGGCGCGGTGGTGACGAACGAGGAGATCCAGGACGTGCCGCTGGACGGGCGCGATTTCACCGACATCGCGCTGCTGGTGCCGGGGGTGATACCCAAGGCGCAGGGCGGCCAGGGATCGGCCCTGTCCGTCAACGGCGCGCGCAGCGACAACACCAATTTCTACGTGGACGGCTTCAACGACCGCAACGCGCGCGGCGCCACGGCCCAGTTGCGGCCCAATATCGACGCCATGCAGGAATTCAAAATGGAGACCAGCGGCTTTTCGGCGCAATACGGCAAGATGGCGGGCGGCGTCATGAATATGGTGCTGAAATCGGGCACCAACCAGTTGCACGGCACGCTCTCCGAGTTTTTCCGCGACGACGTCTTCGACGCGCGCTCTTATTTCGATCCGGTCCGCTATCCGCTGCACCGCAACCAGTATGGCGCTGAAATCGCCGGCCCGGTGAGACTTCCGAGAATCTACGACGGGCACGACAAAACGTTCTTCATGCTGAGCTACGAGGCCTACCGCCAGACCGACGGGCAGACGCGGCTCAACAACGTGCCCACGCTGCTGCAACGCAGCGGCAATTTTGCGGGGCTCCTGAACGTTTCCGGCAAAGCGGTGACGATCAAGGATCCGCTGAACAGCAATAAGGCGTTCCCGGATGGCATCATTCCCGCCAGCCGCTTCGACCCGGTGGCGATGAACCTGATGAAGTCTTATCCGCTGCCCAATTACGTGGGCATCGGGTTGAACTACCAGGCGAGCGCGACCGATATCAATCATTGGGAGAGCATTCTCGGCAAGCTGGACCATCGCTTTTCGGACCGCGACAGCCTGTCGGCGCGGTACGGCTACCGCTGGAACCCGAATAACAACCCGTGGGCCGGGACGAACTTAGGCGGCTTCCAGACCTGGCTTGCGGACAACCGGCTGCTGGGCGGCATAACCGAGGTCCACCTGTTTTCCCCGACGCTGATTAACGAGCTGCGGGCGGGCGTGAGCCGCAACGCGCAGCGCGAGCACATCGACCATTCGGGGCAGCCCACGGCAGCGGAACTCGGCATGGCGGGCTCGACGACGGACCCGATGGCGGTGGGATTTCCGCTGGTCAAGGCCACCAATTACGCCTCACTAGGATTCCCGGCCAACCAGCCGGTGCAGTTCTTCGTGAGCGATTACCAGGTCGGCGACGTGCTCACGTGGGTCAAAGGCAGGCACATTCTGAAATTCGGGCTGGACCTTGAGATGGAGCAGTTCAACCAGCCTTACTACAACAACCAGCGCGGGACCATGACGGCCAATGGGGTCTGGACCGGCAACGGCACGGCGGCCAACGGCGATGCCTTCGCGGACCTGTTGCTGGGGCTGATCAACAGCTCGAGCATCACCACGGTCCCGAACAGGAATTATATGCGGTGGCAGGAGTGGGGCGCGTTCGTGAACGACGATTTCCGCATCACCCCGGCCCTGACGCTGAACCTTGGCCTGCGCTACGAGATCGATCCGCCGCCGCACGACAAATACGGGCGGTGGACCAATTTCGTGCCGTCATTGAACAAGCTCGTTGTCGCCAGCGATGCCGTGGTTCCGAACCTGAGTGAGATGGTGCAGCAATCGGGCCTCGACGGGGCGGTGGGGCTGGCCAAGGACTACGGCCTGCCGCAGTCGCTGGTGTACACCAATTACAAGAGTTTCGCGCCGCGCCTGGGCTTCGCGTGGCGGCCTTTCGGCGGCCAGCGGGCGGTCCTGCGCGGTGGCTACGGGTGGTTCTACTCGGGCTCGGTGCTGAACGATATGCGCAATGACCTGGCCAACACGTTCCCGTTCCAAACCTCCCTGAGCTTCAACCGTGTGTCGACCGATGTGAGCGCGCTGACGCTGGCGAATCCCTGGCCGGTGCCCCTCGCCACCATCTCCGGAACGGACACCAGCGCCGGTGTTCAGGTGCACCACCCCGTTGGTTACGACCAGAATTACAACCTGACGGTGGAGCGGGAGATCGGCGGCGGCACCGTGATCTCCTTCGCATACGTGGGATCGAAGGGCACGCACCTGGGGCGGTGCTACAACCTCAACGTGCCGCTCCGATCGGCTGCCTGGTACATGGCCAACGGCACGAATTTCCCGCGCCCGTATCCGCCGTGGGGCAACATCCAGTACTACGATTTCGGTTCCAACTCGATCTACAACGCGGGGCAGGTCATGCTGCAAAAGCGCGCCCGCAACGGGTTGTTTTACCGGCTGGCGTACACCTACAGCAAGTCCATCGACGATGCCTCGCAGCTCAGCGGCGCTTCGGACGGCGGCTACGGGGGAGCGGAAGATCCGCGCAACCTGCGGCTGGAGCGGGGGCGCTCGGATTTCGACCGCGGCCACGTGTTCACCGCCATCTTCTCCTATCCGTTGCCGGTGGGGCGCGGCCACGCGCTGCTGTCCAATCGCGGCAGGCTGGTCAACGGCATGTTCGGGCGGTGGGTGCTTAGCAGCACGATAACGGCGTACACGGGACAGCCGTTCACGGTGAAGGATTCCAGCATCAACGCGAACCTGGGGCAATACGACCGGCCAAACCGGCTCGCTTCCGGAAAGGTTGTCAGCGGAATGGGACGGCAAGGCATCGATTATCCCTGGTACGACCCGATGGCGTTCGTTCCGACGGCCAAGTGCGCCAGCAAAACCGATTGCTCGCCGGACCAGTACGGATTTGTGCCATACAGTCCGGGCAACTCCGGCCGCAACATTCTGGACGGCCCCGGCACGTTCACCACCAACGCGACCATGATGAA
>JAJYKC010000189.1 GCA_021788955.1 Acidobacteriota bacterium | reverse complement strand
GGCCGCGGTGCTCTCGTTCTGGTACGCGGCGGCGCGGCCGAATGCGCTATCGGACCTGCTGTTTCTTGGAGCGGCGGCGGCGGTGTATCTGACGCATGTGTTCGCTCAGATTTATCCGCATCCGGCGCCGCATCTGTCGCTCGACATCCTGGGGCGGCTGATGTGGATTCACACGGGAATTCTGGCGGTGCTCGGGGTGCGGGGATGGGAGGCGCGGTTCAGTTTTCTGCCGGAGGTCGGGGACTGGAAGGTGGGGTTCGAGCATTTTGTGGTGTTTTTGGTTCCGGCGGGGGCGCTGGTATGGACGCTGCATCTGCTTCATTTCGGGATACGCGGGCCGTGGTACCGGGCGCCGGTGACGGCCCTGGGGGTGTTTTTCGGATTTTTGTGGACGGTGGCGCTGGCCGAGGAGTTTTTCTTCCGGGGCTTTCTGCAGGCGCTGCTGGCGCGGGCGTGGAACAGCAACCTGGCGGCGCTTTTGGCGGCGTCGGTGATATTCGGGGCTTGTCATCTGCCGTTCCGGGGATTTCCGAATTACCGGTGGAGCGCGTTGGCCACGCTGCTGGGTCTGGCGTGCGGGGCGGCGTGGTGGCGGACGGGGTCGATTCGGGCGCCGATGGTGACCCACGCGTTGGTGGTCGCTACGTGGAGAACGTTCTTCGCGGGGTAGAGTGATGTCTGCTACACTTTCAAGATCCATGGCCCTATTCCGACGGAAATCGCTTGCTACCCTTCTGGAACAGGCCTCCGATCAGGCACACGGTCTGAAACGTACGCTAAGCGCCTCGGGGCTGATAGCGCTTGGGGTCGGAGCCATTATCGGCGCCGGTTTGTTTGTCCGCACGGCTGCAGCGAGCGGCGAGGCGGCCGGGCCCGCCGTCACAACTTCCTTTCTTATTGCGGCCGTCGGCTGCTGCTTCGCCGGACTCTGCTACGCCGAGTTCGCGGCGATGATGCCGATCGCCGGCAGCGCTTACACTTACTCCTACGTCACGATGGGCGAGTTTGTCGCCTGGACGATAGGATGGGCATTGGTACTTGAATACGCGCTTGGGGCTGCCACCGTCGCCATCTCCTGGAGCGAGTATTTGAATAACTTAGTCTCTGGACGAATTCCGTTTGAATGGTGCCACTCGCCGCTTGAAGTGTCGTCCGGCGGGGTCCATGGGATCGTCAATATTCCGGCGCTGTGCATCTTAGCGGTACTTACGCTGTTGCTGATCAAGGGCACGCAGGAATCTGCGACCGTCAACGCCGTCATTGTGGCGCTGAAGGTGTCGATCGTGATTGTTTTCATTCTGGTGGGCTGGCAGTTTGTGAACCCGGCCAATCACACGCCGTATCTGATACCGGCGAGTGAACCCGGGCACGCCGGGACGTTCCATCACGGCTGGGGCGGCGTGCTCGGTGGAGCGGGCATCGTTTTCTTCGCCTTCATTGGGTTCGACGCGGTTTCCACCGCCGCGCAAGAGGCGAAGAACCCGACCCGGGACATGCCCATCGGCATTCTCGGTTCTCTCGCTGTCTGCACGTTTCTTTACGTGACGTTCAGTTACGTGCTTACGGGCGTCGCTAACTGGCGCGAGTTCCTGACCGCGGGGAAGGAAGCCTCAGTCGCCTACGCTATCCAACACCACATGCCGGGCTTCGGCTGGCTGGCGACGCTGGTCACCATCGCCATATTGCTCGGCTTCTCGTCGGTAATTCTGGTCATGCTGCTGGGCCAGAGCCGCGTGTTTTACTCGATGTCGACCGACGGTCTGCTGCCAAAGTTGTTTTCCGATCTGCATCCGAGTTGGCGCACACCGTATAAGAGCAACATCGTACTTCTGCTGTTCGTCGGCCTGTTTGCCGGACTGCTGCCGGAGTCGCTGGCCGGCAACCTTACGAGCATCGGCACGCTGTTTGCGTTCGTGCTGGTCTCGATCGGCGTATGGATTCTGCGGCGGCGGCAACCGGACATTCCGCGTCCATTCCGGGCGCCACTTGTTCCGCTGGTGCCGATTCTCGGAGTCGTCATCTGCTCCGGGATGATCATCTCGCTCGACCGCCGCACGCAACTTACGGCGGGCGGCTGGATGTTAGTCGGCTTCCTGATATACTTTCTGTACAGTCGCAGCCATAGCCGGCTTGCGGCGACGCCCGCCGGAGCGGCTGTTCAACAGCCCATCGGCCGGTAAGCGCCGTCCCGCCGGCGTGGCGGGTTTTAGTTGGGGTCATTTCCGAAGGTATAGATAACGCGGCGCGTCCTCGCTGAGCGCCTGGGTCTTTGGCTTCCTCGTGGGAAGGCATGTGTAAGTCATTGTTTATTCACCCCGCTCGATCCGACCGGTGGTGAAGGAGGAGAGTCGATCATGAAATCTCACTCGCTCATTCGAGGCGCCGCCGTGGCGCTATTGATGCTTGCAACGATGATTCCGGGCGCTCTGGCACAATCCACCGGCGCGATTCAAGGATCGGTTTACGATCCGGCCGGCGCGGCAATAGCCAATGCGAAGGTTGTGGTGACGAACACCGGGACCGCAGAAACCCGAAACACGGTTACGGACGCGGCCGGGTCTTACGCGGTTCCGTCGTTGATTCCGGGCAGTTACAACGTAGAGGTGTCCGCGCCGGGTTTTCAGACCACGAGCACGACGAACCTCAACCTCAGCGTGGGCGTGACTGTGACGCAGGACTTTCACCTGATTGTCGGGGCGACGAGCCAGACGATCGAAGTGGCCGCGGCGCCGCCGCTGGTAGACACGACGACGACAGGCATCAGCGGCGTGGTTGGCCAGCGGGAGGTGCAGCAACTTCCCCTCAACGGACGGCATTTCGTCGATCTCGGTTTGATCATTCCGGGCTCGGTGACGCCGCCGCAGAGCGGCTTTCTCACGTTCCCGCTCCGCGGCCAGGGCTCGCTGTCGTTCAACACGGCGGGCAGCCGCGAGGACACGGTGAACTTCATGATCAACGGCATCAACCTGAACGACATGGTGCAGAACCAGATCACTTTCCAGCCGACGATCAACACGGTGAGCGAGTTCAAGGTAGACAACTCGACGTTTGAGCCGCAGTATGGGCGCAACTCCGGCGCGATCGTCAACATTGCGACACGCGCGGGTACCAATGAGTTACACGGTGAGTTATACGAGTATTTTCGTAATAACGACCTCGACGCCCGGAATTACTTCAACCGCGTCGGGACGCCGATGTCGCCGTTCAAGCGGAACCAGTTTGGCGCAGATATGGGCGGCCCGATCTGGAAGAACAAGACGTTCTTCTTCCTGACGTACGAAGGGCTGCGGCAGCGCCAGGGCCTGACGCTCGATACAGGCGTGCTAAGCAATGCGCAGCGGGCGCAGGCGCAAACGGTCGGCAACCCGACGGTACTGAAGCTGCTGCCCTTTATTCCGGCGCCGAACTTCGGGACGGCAACATTTTTGGGTTCGGCCACCGCCCCGGTGAACATTGACCAGGGCACGGCGAACATCAGCCACCAGTTCAGCGAGAAGGACCAGTTGAACTTCTACTACGCCGGTCAGTTCGACCACCGGCAGGAGCCGACGCTGCAGGGCAACACAATTCCGAACTTCGGCGACACGCGCGACGGATGGCGCGAGTTGGGCACGCTGAATGAAACTCACGTGTTCGGGCCGACGCTGACGAACGAAGCGCGGTTCGGCATCAACCATATTCACATCACCTTCGCGCCGAACCAGATGTTAAACCCGGCGGACTACTACATCAACAACGGCGTCGATACGGCGATTGGCCTTCCGCAGATATCGGTGAGTTCGATCGGGCTGAACTTCGGCGGGCCGTCGGGCTTCCCGCAAGGCCGCGGCGACTCGACGGGAGTGCTGAGCGACACGGTTTCCTGGGTTCACGGCAAGCACACGTTCGAATTCGGCGGGGAGTTCCGGCGGTTCATCAACGATAATTTCGGCAATGACCCCGGGACATTCACGTTTTCGAACGTAACTAACTTCATCAACGGGGAAGCGACCGGCTTCACGGTGAACACTCTGCCCTCGGCAAGCCGGATTGGAGTGAATTCAATGGGCGCCTTCGCGCAGGATAGCTGGAAAGTGCGGCCGTTCTTGACGATCAACTACGGCATCCGCTACGACTGGAACGGCACGCCGACCGAAGCGTTGAACCGGTTCGTGGTATTCGATCCGGGGACTGCTTCGCTGATGCAGGCCGGGATTGGGAGCAACCCCGAGGTGTATCAGCAAAACGACAAGTTGTTCCAGCCGCGGGTAGGCATCGCGTGGGACGTGACTCACGACGGGAAGACGATTCTTCGGGCGAATTACGCGGTGCTGACGGACCAGCCGGTGACGAACCTGGTGTCGGGACTGGCGTCAAACCCTCCATTTTCGAATCCCGTGTTGTTCGCAGGGCCGGGCACAGTATTGTTCCAAAACGCGCTTGCCGCAGCAAAGGCCGCTGGTTCGCTGGCTCCCGGAAGTGTGGCCCAGAACTTCACCGATCCGATCGTGCAGGACCGCAACATCACTCTCTCGCGGGAGATCACGCCGACCTCACTGATCACGGTGGGATATATCGGCCAGCATGCGACGCATCTGCGCATTTCCGAGAACCTCAATCAGCCGATCAATGGCGTCCGGCCGTACCATGCCCTTTCGAGTTCGAGCCCGATTGACCCCGGCGCGTTGCTGGGCAACATCGCGGAAGCGACGAGCGACGGCAAGAGCGACTACAACGCGTTGTGGGTGACTTATACGAAGCATTATTCGAGCGGACTACAGTTAGACGCGACTTACACCTGGTCCCGGTCGCTCGATTTCAATTCTCTCAGCAGTCAGGGCGTAGTGGTACAGAACAGTTACAACGTCATGGGTGACTGGGGATTGTCGGACTTCAACGCTTCTCACCGCTTCGTGCTGGACGGGACGTACGAGCTGCCGTTTAAGGGGAACCCGATCGTGCGGGGCTGGCGGCTTGGGACGATCATGCAGTTCCAGACCGGCAATCCGTTCAACATCAATACGATCAACGGCGCACTCAGCGGCTACTTCAATCCGCGGCCGACAGTGCTCGGGCCGGTCGTAACCACGCTTGGCTCGGCGCCCGACGGAAATCCGAAATATGTATTCGCGAACGCGTGCACGACGCCGACCGCCGGCTGTTCGCTGCTGATTCCCGGGACTTTCGGGGACCTGGGCCGCAACGCTCTCATCGGTCCCGGTTTCGCGGATGTGGACGCTTCCATCGCGAAAGACTTCCATTTCCTCGAGCGATACATGCTTGAGTTCCGCGTGGATGCCTTCGATATGCTGAATCACCCGAACTTCGGGCAGCCAAATCACTTCCTGAGTACTTCTCCGACAAGCACGTTCGGCGAAATTACGTCCACGCGGTTCCCGGTGGGCGATTCGGGAAGTTCGCGCCAGTTACAGATGTCGCTGGACCTGCAGTTCTAAGTTACGCCGCGGCGCCGTGTGCTCATCGAGGGACACTCCTGGAAGACTCCTATTAGCCATTTATGGGCGCTTAGCCGCCCTGCACGAGGTCGTTCAAGAATTCGCCGGCTGCGATGGGTGTAGAGGGCGCACGGGGAATCTACGTTCGTCCGGATGCGTGTCGCGCGACCGTATGTGGTTTGTTTTGTTTGAAAGCTCGGGTGCCGGCCCGGTGGACTCAAACCTGCAAGCAAGGATGTGCGGAGCCTACCGGCAAAGAGCCTTCGGGTAAGCGGGAGACGCGTACTTGAGGGCGGAGCCGGCGGAGGCAGCAAGGGAGGGAGCGTATATGAAAGGTTTGAGGCTGGTGGTCGCGTTGTTGAGCCTTGCGCTGATGGGCATGGCTTTCGCGCCGAGCGCCAAGGCGGACGCTTGGGACAAGAAGACAATCGTGACGTTTAGCGCGCCGGTGCAAACGCCCGGGATTCATGAGCCGGGTTATGACGTTCTGCCGGCGGGCACCT
>JAJYKC010000188.1 GCA_021788955.1 Acidobacteriota bacterium | reverse complement strand
CCGGTAGTAACGTGAAAGTCCTGGCCGTATTTCCGCAGCCGGTCGCGGAGTCGGAGCGGTACCTGAGCGGCGAGGGCCTGCAGTTCGACGACGTGCGGCAGGCGCCCGTCGGGAAGACTAGGGCGGCGGGGACGCCGACCCTGCTCCTGGTCGATCACGACGGTGTGGTCAGACGGACTTGGGTTGGAAAACTGACGAGTCACAAAGAGAGGGAAGCGCGGAACGCCATTGCTTATCCGCGCGTGGCGCGGAGCACCGGGACTTCAGGAGCCCTGTCCGGGGTAGGACAGTAAGGAGGAAGGATCGACATGATTCCCTTCAGAATTGGAACGGCGCTTTTCACGCGCCTCTTGCTGCCGTGCTTCGCCGTAGCGATGCCCGGCGTCGTTATAGTCGCGGCTCTTGCTCAGCTTGCACCGGGAGAAAAGTTACTTCGCATGATGGAGGCGGACAGGATCCCGGACGCGGTCATGACCACGAATGTTTCGGTGGCAGGCAGGACAATTGAGTGCGGGCTGTGGATCAAGCCTCACGCGGTCTTACAGCCCGTGGCCCCATTTCAGGCCGGAGACGACTGGCTTCGCCAGACGACGGTTACCGTTTTCAACCGCACCAATAAGACGATCGTCTATGGCAGCCTAATTATGCATTTTCCAGATACGGGCGACTGCCGGACGGCTCCCTGCGCCGGCGCGACGATCGAGTTCGGGCAGATCCCCGTGGTGGATGCCTACGACGCGCGGACGGGCAAGCCTTACAAGCCCAACCATCCGGAGATGGCCCCGCTCGATTGGAAGCCCCTCCAACCGCTCGTGGTTCGGATCGGCGACCACATGGACGACATCGAACGCAGTTACCTATCGAAGTTGATGCCGGTGACAGAGGTCACGCAAGTCAACCTCTCCCGGGGCGTCATTTTCTTTAACGACGGCATGAAGTGGAACGGCACGTTTTCGCTGCCCGATAGGGAGCATCCAGGTAAATTCAAGGAACTTCCGTACAGATACTTTCCCGGCGCGAGAGAGCACAACCTGCCGCCGGGATACAACCCGTAAAGGAACAGGAGTCGCGTCGTCATGAGACCAGTGGTGAGATTATTCACCATCGCTGTCCTCTCTACGTGCGCGTGGTGGTGCATGAGGCCCGTGCCGGCCGTTCACGCGCAAATAATTGAATGCAACGCCTACGACAGGCAGGACGAAAATCCCTGCGACACCGGCTGCTCCGTTGGGACCTACCAACAAAATGTCACGGATGGCTTTGTGAATGGACCTGGCATGCAGACCATAGTGGAGAATAGCGAGGATTGCGGAACATCCGTAAGCTGTCCTGGCCCCAACCCGAATGGTTATTGCGGCACGACGTTTTTCAACCAGGCAGTTGACGACGCGGCCGACTGCTGCCTCCCTGAGGGCTCCCCGTGTAATCAGGGTATATGCCGCGACGATCTCGTCTGCCTATCGAATAACAGTTGTGGCCAGTGTCTCCAGGATGGAAGTTCCTGCTATTACGACACGGATTGCTGCAGCGAATTTTGCAACTCGGACTCGAACACGTGTGGGCCGGTCTGTGGTCTGTCCGGCGATTATTGCTCGGTTGATTCCGATTGCTGCAGCTACGCGTGTTTCGGGGGTTACTGCCAGTGATGGAGTCCCGCCCGGTGCGTTGGTGGTGTAGGCGCTCAATTGGGAGTTCGCGTTGGCGGCGGTGACGTGGGTGTGGCGACTCCTCGCCGTTATGTTGGCACGCGAACGGGTGGACGCTTGTTCTCGTGCTTTCCACACGTTGCCACTTTTGTACGGAAAGCGCTCCGTTCTTTCGGCGATTAAGAGAAAAGGCCGGTAGTAACGTGAAAGTCCTGGCCGTATTTCCGCAGCCGGTCGCGGAGTCGGAGCGGTACCTGAGCGGCGAGGGCCTGCAGTTCGACGACGTGCGGCGGGCACCCGTCGGGAAGACTGGGGCGGCGGGGACGCCGACCCTGCTTCAGGTCGACCAGGACGGCGTTGTCAAGCGGACCTGGGTTGGAAAACTGACGAGTGACAAAGAGAGAGAAGCGCTGGACGCCACTGCTTATCCGCGTGTGGCGCGGAGCGCCGGGGCTTCCGGCGCCCTGTCCGGGCTAGGACAGTCAGGAGGAAAGATCGAGACGATTCCCTTCAGAATTGGAAAGGCGCGTTTCACGCGCCCGTTGCTGCGGTTCTTCGCCGTAGCGCTGCTCGGCGTCGTTGTGGTCACGGCTCCTGCTCAGCTCAGACCGGGAGAAAAGCTGCTTCGAATGATGGAAGCGGACAGGGTGCCAGATGCGGTGATGACCACGAATGTCTCGGTAGCAGGCAAAACGATCGAGTGCGGGTTGTGGATCAAGTGGCCCGCCGTCATGCAACCCTTGGCTCCGTTTCAGGCGGGTGACGATTGGCTCCGGCAGACCACAGTTACGCTCTTCAACCGCACCAACAAGACCATCGTCTACGGCAGCCTCATTATGGATTTTCTAGATACGGGCGACTGCCGGACGGTTCCCTGCGCCGGGGCGATGATCGAATTCGGCAGGATGCCCGCCATCGACGCCTACAACGGCCGCACCGGCAAGCCTCTCAAGCCCAGCTACCCCGATATGCTGCCGCTCGATTGGAAGCCGCTGCAGTCGCTCGTGGTCCGGATTGGCGATCACATGGATGCGATTGAGCGCAGCGCCTTGACGACGCTGATGCCAGTAACGGAGGTGACCCAGGTCAACCTCTCCCGGAGCGACTTTTACTTCAGCGACGGCATGAGATAGAACGGTACTTTTTCCGTCCCCGATCCGGAGCATCCGGGTAAATTCAAGCAACTTCCCTACGGATACTTTCCCGGGGCAAGAGGGCGCAATCTACCGCCGCTGTACCGCCCGTAGGAGGAGAGGAGCCGCAGCAGCATGAAACCCGTAACCAGATTACTTACCGTCGCCGTTCTCGTTGCATGTGCGTGGTGGCGCACTGAGGGTGCGGCGTGGCGCCATCCCTGGATAGGACGATGCACGGAGTTTCGCACTTCGGGAGCGAGATCTCCGGTGGGATTAGCCGGCACTGGTTAGTCGACAATGCGGTCGTAGTCGGCGTGTGAGCCGATCCAGAACCACAAGAATCCGTCGGGTGCCTCGATGGCAAGAGCGCGGTGGTGTAACCCGACTCGCGCGGACCAGAATTGATCCAGCTTCTTGAGCTGAATTGAGGGGTGCCGGGGATCGTCTTTCAGCAACTCAAAGGTCTTGTCCGCGATACGCTGGACGCCGACCGGCAAACTGCGATAGCAGGCCCAGAACGAGGGCGCCGCGTGGTGGGTCACAGTTTGGTTGAGCGCCCGGCTTCATGGTCACGGAGCGCCTGCTCGGCCAGGCGGCTCAACTTGCCGCCTTTCGCGTCGGATTCGATTTGCCGATCCCAGACCTCGGCGTCGTAGCGTTCGAACCAAGCGCGGAGCGCCTTCAGTTCCGAGGGGTCCAACTCAGCGATCTCCCGTTCCAGTTGTTCAACGCGGTCCATAGGGTCTTGCCTTCAGATTACATGTCTTGCCTGGCCCGACGCTGAGGAACTGGGTCAGGGGAGCGCTGTACGTGGGCTTGTGCTTGGGCCGGGGAGGCTGTCGAGGAAATCGAAGAGGGCGCGGTGGGCGAGGGTGGGTTGGTCGGTGGAAAACATGTGACCGGCGCTGGGGAGGATGACGCGGCGGGCGTTGGGGATGCGGCGGGCGAGGGTGAGGGCGTTCTGGGGCGGGAGGATGAGGTCGGAGTCGCCGTGGATGACGAGGGTGGGGCAGGAGATGCGGGGGAGGCGGCGGTAACTGGACCAGCAGATCAGGCCGAGGATCTGGTTGCGGTAGCCGCGGAAGGTGGGGACCCAGCGGAGGCGGATGGCTGTATCTTCCTCGATGAGGTCGTCGGGCGTGCCGGCGGCGTAGAGGAGGGGGTTGAAGGCGCGGATGCGGTCTTCGGGGCGGAAGCGGTTCCACTCGGGGCGGGAGAAGAATTCCGTGATGCGCGGGAGGTGAGCGCGGGGGCCTCCGCAGGTCGAGCAGGCGAGGACGAGGGAGCGGACGCGTTCGGGCCAGCGGAGGGTGAACTCCTGGGCGATCATGCCGCCCATGGAGGCGCCGATGAGGTGGGCGTTTTGAACTCCGGCCGAGTCGAGGACGGCGCGGGCGTCGCGAGCCATGCGGGGGATCCAGTAGGGGCCGCGGGGGACGCCGCTGCGGCCGACGCCGCGGTTATCGAAGAGGATTAAGCGATAGCGGGGCGCGAGAGCGGGGGCGGTGCGGTGCCACATGTCGAGCGTGAAGCTCAAGCCCATGATGAGGAGGATGGGTTCGCCGGAGCCCTGTTCTTCCCACCAGATTCTGGCTCCGTCGTTTTCTACATAGGGCACGGGGTTTCTCCGGCCGCGGCGAAGCCTCAGGCCGCGGCGAAGGCGATGGCGAGGACTTCGATCACACCAGGGGCGAGGGTGTCGCGGTGCTCGATCTGGCATTCGCGGCCGCGGATGGCGCCGAGCAGGTCGTCAACGGCGGGGCGGAGCGTGGCGGCGGTATCGGGGTGCATGGCGAGCGAGAGGGTTTCGACGGCGCGGCCGATGCTGACGTTGCCTTCGCTCTTGGTGCGGTTGACGGCGGAGTAGGCGGCGATGGCGATCTCAAAGAGTTCGCCGGCGCCGGCCGTGGCTTCGAGTTTGGGCCAAGGGGCGCGGTGGATGCTGGGTTGGCCGGTTTCTTCGGCGAAGGACCAGGACCAGACTTCCTCGGCGATGAAGGGGACGAAGGGCGCGAAGAGGCGAAGGAGGACGCTGAGGGCGAGGCGGAGGGTGGAGACGGCGGAGGAGCGGCCTTCGGCGTCGCTTTCCGAGCGGGCGCGGGCTTTGACGAGTTCGAGGTAGTTGTCGGTGAAGCCGCGCCAGAAGAACTGCTCGGCGGCTTCGAGGGCGCCGGCGTGGTCCCAGGCATCAAAGCAGGCGGTGGCCCGTTCGACGGTTTTGGCCAGGGCGGCGACGAAAGCTTTGTCGAGGGGACGGACGATGGGGCCGGGCTCGGCGGTTTGGCCGAGGACGAATTTGCCGGCGTTGAAGAGTTTGGTGACGAGGCGCTTGCCGACCTTGAGGACATTGGGGTCGAAGGCGGTGTCGGCGCCGAGGCGGGCGTTGGCGCTCCAGTAGCGGACGGCGTCGGAGCCGTACTCGTCGAGCAGGTGCATGGGAGTGACGACGTTGCCCTTGCTCTTGGACATTTTCTTGCGGTCGGGATCGAGGATCCAGCCGGAGATGGCGACGTGTTTCCAGGGGATGGTGTTGGAGTGGAGCATCGCCTTGACGATGGTGTAGAAGGCCCAGGTGCGGATGATTTCGTGGCTTTGCGGGCGGACGTCCATGGGGAAGAGGCGCTCGAAGCGGGCCGGATCTTCGCCCCAGCCGGCGACGATTTGCGGGCTCAAGGAGGAAGTGAACCACGTGTCGAAGACGTCGGATTCGGCGGTGAAGCCGCCGGGGGTGTCGCGCAGGGATTCGTCGAAGCCGGGCGGAGGGGTGGACATTGGGTCGACGGGGAGCATGGACTCGGGGGCGAGGATGGGGTTGGAGAAGTCGGGTTCGCCGTTGGCGAGGACCGGGTACCAGAGAGGGAAGGGGACGCCGAAGTAGCGCTGGCGGCTGATGCACCAGTCCATGTTGAGGTTTTCGGTCCAGGAGCGGTAGCGGGCGCGCATGAAAGGCGGGTGCCAGTCGATGCGGTCGCCCATTTCGAGGAGGGCGTCTTTTTTGTCGAGCAGGCGGACGAACCATTGGCGCGAGGTGACGAACTCGAGGGGCTGCTCGCCTTTTTCGAAGAATTTGACGGCGTGCTCGATGGGTTCGGGGTCGCGGATGAGGGCGCCGGAGGAGCGGAGGAGTTCGACCATGGCGCGGCGGGCCTGCTTAATGTT
>JAJYKC010000187.1 GCA_021788955.1 Acidobacteriota bacterium | reverse complement strand
ATCACGATCGTGGCGGGGGTGGAGCCGTTTTTGGCTTCGGCGCCGCGCGGCCAGGGCGGACAGGTGAACCTGGGATCGTGGAGCCTGGACGCGGGGATGCCGGCTGAGTAGCCGGTCCGGACAATTTGAGGAGAGACTTCTTTGTTACGCACGCTCAGTGTAGTGTGTTTGTCGGTGATGATGGCGGCGGCCGCGGCGGCGCAGACCGGCGGGATACGCGGCGCGGTGATGGATGAAACCGGCGCGGTGATTCCGGGCGCGAAGGTGACGGCGACGGGGCCGGGCGGGGCGAAGACGGTGACGGCGGGCGACGACGGATCCTACGCGTTTCAGGGGCTGGCGGCGGGGAAGTGGACGGTGGTGGGGGCTTCGCCGGGCTTGAAGCAAATTCAGCCGACGAAGGTGACGGTGAGCACCGGGATTCAGGCTTCGGTGAACCTGACGCTGAGCGTGGTGCTGGAAAACCAGCAGGTGACGGTGAAGGAGACCGAAGCGCCGACAGTGGACGTGAACCCGGAGGCGAACGTGGGGGCGATCGTGATGACGGGCGACGATCTGAAGGCGCTCTCCGACGACCCGGACGAGTTGCAAGAGGATTTACAGGCGCTGGCCGGGCCCGCGGCGGGGCCGGACGGCGGGCAGATGTTCATCGACGGTTTCACCGGCGGGCAGTTGCCGCCGAAGGAATCAATCCGGGAGATTCGCATCAACCAGAATCCGTTTTCGGCCGAGTACGACAAGCTGGGCTACGGGCGGATCGAGATTTTCACCAAGCCGGGCACGGATAAATGGCACGGGCAGGGATTCTTCGGGTACTCGGACGTCGCCTTCGACGCGCGGAACCCGTATTCGGACACCAAGCCGTTTTACATGTCGCAGCAGTTTGGCGGCAATATTTCCGGTTCGCTCAACAGCAAGACGTCGATTTTTCTGGACGCGGAACGGCGCAACATCGACGACAACGGGATTGTGAACGCAATCACGTTGAGCCCGTCGCTCGAGCCCACGCCCCTGAACACGACCCTGCCGCTGCCGATGCGCCGCACCGAGTTCAGCCCGCGCATCGACTATCAGCTTTCCAACACCAACACGCTGATGTTCCGCTACAGCTTTACCGAGAACGACCAGTACAACCAGGGCGTGAACGGACAGAGTCTTCCGAGCCAGGCGCTGAATAACCTTTTCACGGAAAACAAGGCGCAGGTGACCGACACCATCGTGGTGAACGCGAAGACGATCAACGAGACGCGGTTCCAGTACGTTCACGATTTGATCAACATGAGTTCGCAGTCGCTCGACCCGGCGCTGCAAGTCAACGGCGCGTTTACCGGCGGCGGCAACACCGCCGGGCTGTCGGGCGACGTGCAGAACCTGTGGGAGCTGCAGAACTACACCAGTTACGCCTCCGGCACGCACATGCTGAAGTTCGGCGTGCGGGTGCGCGGGGAGACTGACGACAGCACGTCGCGGACGGGTTTCAACGGGTCGTATCTGTTCAACTCGATCGACACGTACCAGCAGATGGAGAGCCTGCTGGCGCAGGGCCAGACGTTCACGCAGATTTATAATTCGTGTACGGATCCGAACCGGCTGCTGTGCCCGGGACCTTCGCAGTTCCGCATGACGGCCGGAATTCCGGCGACGACGATCGGCTATGTGGATGTGGAGCCGTTCATTCAGGACGACTGGAAGCTGCGGCCGAATCTCACGCTGAGCCTGGGTTTGCGGTATGAATTTCAGAACACGATCGGAGACGATCACGACTGGGCGCCGCGCATCGGGTTTGCGTGGGCGCCGGGCGGCGGCAAGGGTGGCGCGAGACCGAAGACGGTAATCCGCGGCGGCTTCGGCATGTTTTATACCCGGTTCCCGGAGAACCTGACGCTGCAGGCCGAGCGCCTGAACGGCATCACGCAGCAGCAATACCTGGTTACTTACCCGAACTTTTATCCGGCGATCCCGCCGGTATCCCAGTTCCCCGCGGCCTCGGCGGCCAACATCACAACGGTGGCGAACAATCTCCAGGCGCCGTACATCCTGCAGAGCGCGATCAGCGTGGAGCGCCAGTTGCCGTTCAACACGACGATGTCGGTGACTTACATGGACTCCCGCGGCGTTCACTTACTGATGTCGAGGGACATTAACGCGCCGCTGCCGGGATCTTACACGCCGCAGGACCCAACCAGCGGGCTTTATCCTTTCGGCGGAATCAATCAGATCAATCAATACGAATCGGCCGGCATGTTGAAGCAGAGCCAGATCATGGTGAGCTTCAATACGCGATTGAACAGCAATTTTTCGCTGTTCGGGGGCTATTTCCACCAGGATGCGCACAGCAACACGGATGGGGTGGGTACGTTCCCGTCGAGCAGTTACAACTTGCAGCAGGAGTGGGGGCAGTCGGTTCTGAACCAGGAGAACCGCGTATTCCTCGCCGGCAGCGTCAACACGAGATGGAACATCCGGTTCAGCCCGTTCTTCATGTACCACTCGGGGATTCCGTTCAATATCACGACGGGCACGGACGTGAACGGGGATGGCCACTTCACGGACCGGCCGTCGTTCGCCACTGCGTCGACGCCCGCCGCGGATGTGGTGGCGACGCCCTATGGCGTATTCAACATCAACCCCGGCGCGTATGCGACGCTTATTCCCCGCAACTTCGGCACGGGTCCCGGTTACTATTCATTGAACTTCCGGCTGAGCAAGACGTGGGGATTCGGGGGCGAGCCGGCGGGGAGTTCGAAAGCGCAGGGCGGCGGCGGCCCGATGGGCGGTCCGGGTCCGTTTGGGGCGCGCGGTCCGCGCGGTCGCGGCGGTCCGGGCGGGTTCGACGCCTCGACGGGGCAGCGGTTTAACCTGACGCTCGCGATGATGGCGCGCAACGTGTTCAACAACGTGAATGCGGGGATTCCGGTTGCGACTCTTACCTCGCCGGTGTTCGGTCAATCGATCGGTTCGGCCACCGGATTCGGCGCGGTGAACTCGATTAACCGGCGGATCGAGTTTCAGCTTCGGCTCTCGTTCTGAGGGTCTTCCTCCGGCTTGGGCTTAAACATTCCCCGGACGTCGCAGTAGGGCTGCATGGCGAACTGCGAGTGAGTGACCTCGGCGGCGAAGATGCGGACTCTGGGTCCGAGGTTGATCGACCAGAGCACGGTGAGCACCGTGTCGGACCTCGATTCGAAAATCCACGCATTGCCGGGGAGGGGTTTGGCGCCGCGGGCCTCGAGGCGGGAGCGGATGATGGCGTCCTGGCCGGGTTCGGCGCCATCGTAGCTGACCAAAAAGAGCATACAGACAGTATCCGCGATAGCCGCTGATACACTGGCATTTGGGCGCACAGTCAAAACCCGTGGGCGGCGGCGCGCTGGTGCGGGACCTGGCGGAGCAGATCCGCGAGGCGCTGCAGAGCTTCCGCCGCGACAAGGGCTGGATTCACGAACAGCACGTGCAGGTGTGCCGCGTCGCGGCGCCGACTTTCCTCGAACAGAAGCGGGCCGAGTGGATGCAGGCGCAACTGCGGGGCTTGGCTGGGAGGCGCAGATCGACCGGGCCGGCAACGTGGTGGCGCATCTGCGCGGCGAGGCGGCGGGCCCGTTTGTCGCGCTGACGGCGCATCTGGACACGGTGCTGGCACCGCGGACTCCGGAAGAAATTTACGTCGCGCCGGACGGGCGGCTGAACGGGCCTGGAGTTTCCGACAACGGGGCGGGGTTGGCGGCGCTGCTGGCGATTGCGAAGGTGTTCCCCGCTTGCCCTGCGCTTAAGGGGACATCGCGGTCGCTTCTTCTTGTGGCCAACGTGGGCGAGGAGGGTGAAGGGAACCTGAGCGGGATGCGGTTTCTGTGCCGGCAATCGCCTTTCGCCTCGCGCATTCAGACGTTCGTGGTGGTGGACGGGCCGTCGACGGATCACATTACGTGCCAGGCGCTGGCCAGCCGGCGGTTTGAGGTCACGTTCACAGGGCCGGGCGGGCATAGCTGGAGCGATTACGGGGTAGGGAATCCGGTGCACGCTTTGGGGCGGGCGATCGCGTTATTTGCCGATGCCCCCGCGGTGCTGGACGGGACGCCGCGGTCCTCGTTCAACGTCGGTGTGATCGAGGGCGGGATGAGTGTGAACTCGATTCCATCGAGTGCGCTGGCGAAGGTGGACATCCGGAGCGAGAGCGCGGGGCGGATTGAGGAATCGGTGGCCGCGCTGCAGGCGGCCGTGGAGCGGGCGCGGGACATCGAGAACGAGCGCGTGACGGCGCCGCGCGGCGGGCCGGGCGGGCGGATCGCGGCGAAACTGAAGGAGATTGGCGCGCGTCCGGGCGGAAAGCTGCCAGACGATGCGCCGCTGCTCGAAGCGCTGCGGGCGGTGGATGCGCACCTGGGGATTCGCGCGCAGGTGGATTGCGCCTCGACGGATGCGAACGTGCCGCTTTCGATGGGGCTTCCCGCCGTATCGATCGGCGCGGGCGGGCAGGGAGGCGGCGCGCACACGACGGGGGAGTGGTTTCACGCCGAGGGCAGGGAACTGGGTTTGCAGCGGATCCTGCTGACGCTGGGACTGCTGCTCGAGAGCGAGCGGGCTTCTAACGGCCGCGCCGCATGAGCCCCGCTGTGGGCCAACGCCCCGGGCCGAAGGTGCGGCCCGAGATCCCGCTCGTCTTCGTGGCATTCATCTGGGGCGCGACCTTCGTCCTGGTGAAGCGCGCGCTCGACGATGTCTCGACGCTGCTGTTTCTCGCGATTCGCTTCAGCCTGGCGGCGGTGTGCCTGGCGCTGATGCTGGGCGGCAAGGCCCGAGAAACAGAAGACTGGCGGCGCGACCTGCGCGGCGGCGTGCTGGCCGGGATGTGCCTGTTCGCCGGGTACGTTCTACAGACGCTGGGGCTCAAATTCACATCCGCGTCGAAGGCCGGGTTCATCACGGGCATGTACATTCCCTTGGTGCCGGTGATCGGCGCGATGGTGTACCGCAAGATGCCGCGCCGGACGGAGGTGGCCGGGATTCTGGCGGCGGCGGTGGGGATGTCGTTGATGACGCTGCCGGGAAGCACCGCGGCGATCAATCGGGGCGACATGCTGGTGGCCGGATGCGCGGCGGCGTATGCGATGCATATTCTCGTGCTGGGCCACTTCACGCCGCGGGGCAACGTATCGTTTCTGGCGGTGACGCAGATCGCCACGGCGGCGCTGCTGTCACTGGCGGTATGCGGATGGGCGGAGCCGGTGCGATGGCGACCGACGCCGGCGGTCTGGATCGCGGTGGGTGTGACGAGCGTGCTGGCCACCGCGGTGGCGTTCGCGCTGCAGACCTGGGCGCAGCGCTACACCAGCCCTACGCGCACGGCGCTGATCTTCGCGCTCGAGCCGGTGTTTGCGTGGGTGACATCGTTCGCGGTCCTGGGCGAGCTGCTCACGCGGCGGGCGACGGCCGGCGCGGCGCTGATTCTGGCGGGGATTCTTGCGGTCGAGTGGAAGCCGAGTGAAGCACTGCCCGAGGAGCGACTGCACGAGCCTGCCGGGTTACACTGAAGTCTTCCCGGCGCGGTGGTTCGAGGGGCGCCGGGGCGCACGACTCATGAAAATTGCATTTTTGTTTCCCGGCCAGGGATCGCAGTACGCCGGTATGGGGCGGAGTCTGGCCGAACAGTACCCGGTGGCGGGGCAGACGTTTGAAGAGGCCGACGAAGCGCTGGGCTTTGGGCTGTCGAAACTGTGTTTCGAGGGGCCGGAAGAGGAACTGCGCCTAACCGAGAACACGCAACCGGCGCTTGTGGCGGTTTCGACCGCGGCCTGGCGCGTGCTGCATGAAGCGGGCATCGAGCCCGGTGTTGTGGCCGGGCACAGCCTGGGTGAGTACTCGGCGCTGGTGGCGGCGGGATCGCTGGCTTTCGGCGATGCGCTGCGTCTGGTGCGCAAACGCGGGCGGTATATGCAGGAGGCGGTTCCGGCGGGT
>JAJYKC010000186.1:2321-5966 GCA_021788955.1 Acidobacteriota bacterium | reverse complement strand
AGTAAGTGGCAGGCCGGATTTATTCAGGCGCAGTGGATAGAAACAAACTGGTGCTTCTATCGCGGCGGCCACCCGAACGACGGCAGTATCTTCATCCAGCGCGCCCGCCCCCCGGCCCGCCCCCCCCCCCCCGGCTGCGGCTGCGGCGGCGGAAGCCCCCCCGCCAAACTCTTCTACAGCACCAACCCCGCCGACGGCGAAATCGCCGCGCCCGCCGCCGGAGCCGCCTTCCCCCTCAAACTCACCGTCTCTCACTTCGACCAGCCCTCCGACGCCGTCAACCTCGTCGAAATGAACCCCCACGCCGCCTCCGGGGGCCGAAAGCCGAACTACCTCGCCGAAGCGCAGATGGAGTTCCACTTCTGCACCCTGCTCAGCGTCCGCGAACCTTCCGGCCGCTTCCACCACCTGCTCGCTTTCTACTGGAACGTCCACTGGCAGGCCACCTTCCGCCCCACCGCGTTCCGCAATCCGCCCCCCGGCTTCCACATACAAGTCGTCCGTGAGGGGACCAGCGCCGCCGTCGGCCACATCATCAAGGGCGCCCCCACCGACCGCCGCTTCATCGGCATACTCAATTCAGCGCCCGTGCAAAGCTGCAACCAGATCGCCTCCGCCGAGATCATCGGGCCGAACCGCCACGAGGCGTCCGTTTGGAAGGACTTCGACGTACGCCTCGCATGACCGCCCGCTTCGCCCTCGCCTGGATCCTGCCCGCCTTCGCCCTCCTGTACTGTGCCGGCCCGGCTGAAGTAACCACCGTCACCGTCCGTAACCTCGCCAAACCCGGCGCCTTCGAACTCGATAACCCCGGACCCGGCGTCGATCTCGCCTGGCGCCTCGCCGTCGAACGCGAAGTGAACGGCCGCTGGACCGCCGAGGTCACCGACCTCACCCTCATCGAAAAATGCGGCCAACCCCCGCCCGCCGCCTGCCTTCACCTCCCTCACGGCGCCGCCCTGCACCCCGTCCCCTGGAACGGACTCACCTGCGGCTCCCAGTGTCCCGCCACCTGCCGCGCCAACATCTACCTCGGCCCCGGCCGCTTCCGCTTCGTCGTCTCCTCTTGCGGCGGCAATCAGAAATTCCCCGGCCCCGCCTTCGAAATGCCCCCGCCGCCCGGCGGCAAATGAAACTCGCGTTGGTCCCGGCCCACGCGGACCGCCTCTATACTTGCCTTATGGACCCCGCCGGAACCCTACTCACGCCCCAAGCCCTCCTCGACCACTGGCAGGGCCACCGCCGCCTCACCCGCCGCGTCATCGACGTCTTCCCCGAAGACAAACTCTTCACCTTCACCATCGGTTCCATGCGCCCCTTCGCCGAAATGATCAAGGAGTTCCTGCGCATGGCCGAACCCATCGCCCGCGGCGTCGCCACCGGCGTCTGGGCCTCCTACGCCGCCGATCTCGCCGCCGTCACAACCAAGTCCGGGTTGCTCCGCCTCTGGGACGAAACCACGGACGCGCTCAACGCCGTCTTCCCCACCATCCCCGCCCACCGGTTCGCCGAAGTCGACAAAGCCTTCGGCCAATGGGAGAACTCCGGCATCAACACCATCCTCTACGGCATCGACAACGAAATCCACCACCGCGGCCAGGCCTACGCCTACCTCCGCGCCCTCGGCCTCGAACCCCCGCCCTTCTGGGAACGCTAAACACCCTCCATGCCGTCGCTCCCTGCAAGCTCAGCCAGGCGCTTGTCCCGAGTCCAAAGACGCGCCGCCGACAACCTCGCCGACGCCATCAGATGCACGTCCACCCATCCAACGCCGCGCCCGTACAGCTTCCGTTCCTCCACGAACCGCAACACCTCCTCGTCCGTCGCAGTCACCGCCGCCGGTAAGTCCGCCAGATAACCGAGTATCTCTTTCCGGCGCCGCAAATTCCCGCACGCCAACTCGCCAAGCACGAACGGATGCATCACCACCATGCCCTCGCTCAGCAGCTCCCCCAGCTTCGGATCTCCGCGCCGGAAGTGTTCCACCCAAACCGAAGTGTCCGCCAGAATCACCGCCGCGCCCTCGTCCGCCGCCGCCTCACCGGCCGAAGCCCCGGCTCCGTGCCGCCAAGCTCCGCCAGCCGTTTTGCCGCCTCCCGCGCAATCAGCGCCTCCAGTCCCGCCCGCACCAGTGCGGTCTTCTCCTGTACTCCGGTCAGCTTCCGTGCCTTCTCAATCAACTCGTCATCCACGATCAGCGTCGTTCTCATGCATATCATTATGCATGATTCATGCATATCACGCCCCGCGCCGCGGCGTGACCGTCGCCGCACCCGCCGCCCGCCGCTCAGGCGAATTCCTGAAGCAGCTCAAGAAAAGCAAACGCCCCGTGCTGCTGGCGGTCAAGGGCAAGGCCGCGGCCATCGTACAGGACCCCGCCTCCTACCAGCCCGGAATTGCCGGCCCCAAGCCGGCTTCGGGCCGATCGACCGAAGGGGCATTGTGACGGCGCTGGGGACAGAGCACCACCACGAGAATCGCGCCAGGCCCGCCGGCCTCGCTGTGACCCACCGTACGCATCTTGGTCAGCTAAGATCAGACAAGGGCGGGCTATGACCATCACCGTTGAAATTCCGGAGGAACTGGCCGGACAGTTGATTGCCGCGGGACAAGACCCGTCGCGCGCGGCCCTCGAAGCGATTGCTCTGGAGGGATACCGCAGCGGCCGGGTCAGCGCAGCCGGGATTCGGAACCTCCTTGGTTTCGGCACCCGCATGGAAGTCGACACCTTTCTGAAGCAGCACGGCGCGTGGCTCCCATACACGGAGGAGGACCTCGCACATGATATCGAGGTCGCCAGCCAGGTCGCGCGGCGGGCGCAATCGGAACAAATTGAGCGGCCGTCTGATCACCGCCGCGCCGGATGATCGTAATCGCCGACACCGGGCCGATCAACTACCTGATCTTGATTGGTGAAATAGAAGTTCTGCCGGGACTCTACCACCGCGTTACCATTCCGCCTTCGGTGTGTGAGGAACTCTGCCATTCCTCAGCGCCGGCGCCGGTGCGAACATGGATGGTGCAACCACCGGAGTGGTTGGAAGTCGTTGCCCCGATCCACTCTCCCGACGCAGAGCTATCCCATCTCGATGCCGGCGAGCGCGACGCGATTCTGCTGGCCGAGGAACTTAGAGCGGACCAGATCGTCATTGACGAGATGCGCGGCCGGCGAGAAGCACAGCGGAGGCACATCCCGTTCACCGGCACCTTGGGCGTGCTCGCGGCCGGTGCCGCGCAAGGACTGCTGGACCTCCGAAGCGCGGTGGATCGCCTTCGGCAAACCAGTTTCCACATTTCGCCTGAGATTCTCGACCGGCTGATCGAGGGGACGTAGGGGCACTTGGGAATTTCCGAACGCAAGAACAGGCCAACCGCCGTTACCCCATGAAGGACGGCCGCGAACCGCGGCTACGAGGTATCAGTGAGTCGCCTGGCCAGGAATCAACGCCCCGGACGCACAAGTCTTTTACTTACAAACAGGGGTTAATTTCCCAAGCCGGTCGCCGGGGGTCCAAGTCCCGCCCTGCCGCCAGTGCCCGCATCGCCGAAGATTCGCTCGGAGCGGGAAAACGGCATTTGCCGTCGCCATCCGATAGCACCCAAAAAGGTGCTTGAATGGAACCAGGCCCATGCTCGACATCACGA
>JAJYKC010000186.1:0-2311 GCA_021788955.1 Acidobacteriota bacterium | reverse complement strand
GCTCAGGCGAATTCCTGAAGCAGCTCAAGAAAAGCAAACGCCCCGTGCTGCTGACCGTCAAGGGCAAGGCCGCTGCCATCGTACAGGACGCCGCCTCCTACCAGCGGCTGCTCGACCTCGCCGCCCAGGCCGACGCCCGGGAAGGAATCCGCCAGGGTCTCGAAGACGTGAAACGCCGCAAGGTCCGCGCCGCCAGAGACTTCTTCGCGGAATTTGAAACGCGGCATGGCCTATCTCGTTAACCTCACCGCCCGTCAACCGCCCTCACAATGCGGTGCCCTTCGCCGCCTGGCCGCGTACAAGAAACGTCTTCGGATAAGGCCCGCTCCCACAAAGCTTAAATGACCCGAAGTCTTTGTACCAATCGCCCTCCGGCACTTCCGGACGCGTCTCGACCCACAGCCGCAGACGGTTCAGGGCGGCCGCGCTGATCGCTCGATCGCGCATCCGCTCAGCCAGGTGCTCTCGCACCGCGGCGGGAAGCTTCTCCCATCGCTCAATCTTCGGCATCAGCCGCCAAAAACCATCTGCCCCAGTTCATCGCCGAGCCGCTTTGCCTCTTCCGGATCCTTCTCGCTCCGGAACCGTTCGGCCAGTTCGAAGAACTGCTCCTGCTTCCGCATCTCCGCGTCAAGCCCATTCTCGATCAGCTCCACCAGCAGGCGGTTCTTGCTCAGCCTCCGGCTCCTCGCCAGCGTGCCCACCTGCCTGGCCAGCTTCGGCGGCAGACTCACGCTCTGCCGGACGGCCTTCTCCGTGGTTCCCATAACACCATCATGCACCAAAACGGTGCACCGATCCGCGCTCACCCACAACCCTCAGCCTCCGGACGCAGCCCTGCGTCCATCTCGTCTATCGCCCGCGGTACTATAGTGACGCTGGAAACTGTGTTTCTCCGACTCGCGGCGGGCGCGACTGCAAACATTCAGCACCAGGGCGTTCACCCGTTTTGCCGAAAAGGCGTGAATCGCGGATGGTTGGACGACACGGGCAAGGATGAACTGGCCGCGCTCAGGAAACTCGCCGCCACGGCCGTCGCCGCGGGAGCCCTCGTGGAGGTGAACTGCGATGAGAAAACAGTACCGTAGCCCGTTGATGGCCTCGATCCATGAAACCGCCGGAGCTCTGCACGCCTCCGGCGTCATGGACAAGCGCATCCTGGGGGAATTCGACGAACTCTGCCTCACGCCGGCACGCCCACCCAAGCCAGGAAAATTGAAGCCCACCGCCCGCAAAAAGCCGCCAACCAAGCCGTCGCCTCACGCCGCCGCCCCAATCGGTCACAATAGCCGTAGGAGCGTGCGCGATGGCGAACGTGACGATTGAAATGCCGGACGATCTCGTCCGCCGTTTGGAAGGGATCGCTGCTCGCGAGCGCACGACCGTCCAACAACTCGCCCTCGATCAACTACGGTCGTTCGTCGAAACCCGCCCCGAACCCCGTCCCGGATCCCCAGCCGCCGTACTCCGCGCGGCCCAGGCCCCACCGCACCTAAGCGCCGCCGATCTCGACGAACTCGCCGCCGCCATCGCCTCCGCCCGCCTGATAGATCCGTTCTCGCCCACCGTTGTATGACAAACAATCCGGCGCAACCAAGGCTATGTCTACCTCAGCGCCCTCGGCCCCGGGCCTCCGCTCCTCTGGGAACGCTGAAGGTACGGCAATCGCCCGGCAAGCCTTAGCCGAACCCCGCCCCCCGGGCGGCGCGAAGCGCCATACGCGAGCGTGGCAGGAAGCCCGAGAACGCTTCGCCGCGCCTCGGGCGATTTTGCACCATCCCCCGAATCTTGCCTTAGAGCCGGTTTTTCCGTATGTTGAAACCATGGAAGTCCATTTTTCGCCCGACATTGAAACGCGCCTTCAGCAGGTGGCGCTTGCCCACGGCAAGGACGCCGAGCAACTGGTCAAAGATACCGTTGTCCGCATGCTGGAAAATCAGGCCCGCTTTGTCGCCGGTGTCGAAAAGGGAATTGCCGCCGCCGACCGTGGCGAACTTATCGACCATGAGGACGTGGTGAAGCGCATCAACCGGCTGTTCGAACCGTGAGGCGTATCCGGTGGACAACCGAAGCCGCCGGCCAGTTTGAAGCGGCTGTTAACTACATTCAGCAGGAAAATCCCGGCGCCGCCCGGAAAGTCGCTCAGACGGTTATCGACCGGATCGAACGACTCGCCACGTTCCCCGGCACGGGCCGGCCGGGAGAGGTCAAGGGCACTCGCGAGATCGTCGAAATCCTCTATATCTGGCATGGGGCGCAGGACTGGCTGTGATGGACGCCTGACGCAACACGCGCGTGATGTCCCAATCCC
>JAJYKC010000185.1 GCA_021788955.1 Acidobacteriota bacterium | reverse complement strand
TTCTCGGACGGGACGCAGTTACAAGACGCGCTGAGCGGCACGAATTACTCGGTGAACGGCGGCGTCGTGAATGTAAGTCTTGCTCCGACGAGCGGAGTGGTGCTGTTTGTCGCGCCGGCGGGGATCGATCTTGTCCCTCCGACGGGGACGATTTCGCTTTCGGTGACGTTGAATCAAGGATGGACAAACGTCTCGCCAGTCAGTACGAACGTGAGCGGAAGCGACAGCGGAAGCGGCGTGAACCAGCTAAGGTATTGGGTGGATAACGGCCCGACGCTGGTGACGAATGGTCCGAGCGGGTCCACGACGGTGAGCGGCGAGGCGATGCATACCGTTTCGCTGCGTGTGCTCGATAACGCGGGCAATATCAGCGGACTGATTACGCAAGGAGTCGGCATCGACCTGACGCCGCCTGTCGTGACGGTGACGGGTGTTGCCAACGGTGCGATCTACGCTCTGGGGTACGTGCCGCAGGCGGGGTGTAACACCACGGATGCGCTTTCGGGTGTGGCGGCGAATGCGGCGCTGACGGTGACCGGGCCGTCGAATGGGTTGGGAACCTTCACGGCGACTTGCTCGCGAGCGGCGGATATCGCGGGAAACGTTGCGCCAAGTGTGAGCGTAACTTATCAGGTGAATCCGCCGGTGACCTTGATGATTGTGGCAGCTCCGGTGCAGGGCGGCACGGTTACTCCCGCGGGAGGAATATATCCGCGGGGCGTGGCGGTGAAACTGACGGCGACACCGAATCCGGGGTACACGTTCATGGAATGGTCCGGGCTGGCAACCGGGACGAATCCGGTGACGACGGTGATGCTGAACAACAAGCAGACCACCGTCGTGGCGGAGTTCGGGCAATAGCCGGGCGGTTAGCTGACGCGGCCCTTGAGCATCGTGTAAGAGTGAGCGGGGAAGGTGTACTGAAGCCGGTTCCCGCTCGCCGAGGCGGATTTGCGCTCGGCCTTGACGAGAGTCTTGCCGAAGTCGTTTTCGGCCTTAATGTCGGGTCCGTTGACCTCGGCGACTTCGAATTCGCTGCCGAACTGCTTGTCTTCGAGTTCAAAGTCTGCAGAGAGTGCGTCCGTGCGGGAGCGGTTGACGACGTTGAGCACGAGTTGACCATTGTCGTAAGCGGCGGAGACATCGAGCATCGGGACCTTAGAGTACTCCGCGGTAGAGTAACTCGGTCCGTCGACGTATAACTCGAGCCCGTGGCCGCGGGAGTTCATGGCGAACAACTGGAGTGGATAGTAGATGGTCTGGAGAAACAGCCCTTGTTCGTTCGTGAAGATTGGGGCTATGACGTTGACTAACTGAGCGAGATTGGCGATTTTGACGATGTGGCAATGGTTGACGAAGGTATTGAGCAACGTCGCGATGACGAGGGCGTCTTCCAGGTTGTAGTGCTCTTCGAGGATGCGCCGTCCGCTTTCCTTGCCTTGGCCGCGGGCGCGATACCATACGTTCCATTCATCCCAGGCGATGTATATCTTACGCTTGGGTTCGCCAGTCATGACACCGCGGATCGTGCCTTCGGCGGTTTCTATCTTATCGGCGAGGTTCAGCGAACTGGCCAGGAACGATTCGAAGTTATCCTTTAGATTGCCGACATAGAGGTGCATGGATAAGTAATCGGCGTGATTCTTGAGGTAAGTAAGGACGGTGCGGTTCCATCCGACCCAGTCGGCGTTCGGGTTGTAGTTGGATGAACCGGCGGCGACGAGCTTGATGGTTGGGTCGGTCCACTTCATGAGCTTGGCGCCTTCGAGGGCGAACTTACCATAGTCGTCTGCGGAGCGGTGGCCCATCTGCCAGGGTCCGTCCATCTCGTTGCCAAGGCTCCAGTATTTGACGTTCCAAGGTTTGTCGCGGCCGTTCCTCTTGCGAAGCTGGGTCATGGCGGTGTCCTGGTCGAGATTGCAGTATTCGACCCATTGCTGGGCTTCGAGCCAGGTCCCGGTGCCGAAGTTGGCGCAGACGTAGGGTTCAATGGCTAGCATCTCGACGTAATCGAGAAACTCGTGAGTGCCGAAGCGGTTGTCTTCGATGGTGTGCCAGGCCATTTCGAGGCGCTTGGGGCGGTCGTTGCGGGGGCCGATGCCGTCCATCCAGTGGTAGTTCGAGCTGAAGTTGCCGCCGGGCCAGCGGAGCAGGCCGACGTGGAGGTTGCGGACGGCTTCGATCACGTCCTTGCGGTATCCCTGCGAGTCGGATAGCGGTGAGCCTTCCTCGAAGATGCCGCCCTCGATGCAGCGGCCGAGGTGCTCGGCGAAGTTGCCGTAGATTTTGGGGTCGATCTCGCTGATTTTGCGGTCCGTATCGATTTTTACGCGCGTGGTTTGCGACCCTGGAGCGCCGCTGAGGATGAGCGGGCTGGAAAGCAGAGCGGCGTTGAACGCGCGGCGGGAGATCGAGGTGGGCTTCATGACTTTTGCGATGATACAACGGCGGCAGTGACGAGTGGCGGTGCAATAAAAAAGCCCACCCGGGTGAACCGGGTGGGCTTCAAAGGATCGGAGGGAGCTACGGTTTAGTAGTCCATGTCCGGGCCGTGGCCGCCGGGGGCGGGCGCAGCCGGTTTCCTCTCCGGGATCTCGCAGATCATGGCTTCGGTGGTCAGCATGAGGGCGCTGATGGAGGAAGCGTTCTGCAGGGCCGAGCGGGTGACCTTGGTCGGGTCGATGACGCCGGCCTTCACCATGTCCTCGTAAGCTCCGGTGGCGGCGTTGAAGCCGTAGTTGGCGTTGTCGTTGCTGCGGATCTTCTCGATGACGATCGCGCCTTCGAAGCCGGCGTTGCCGACGATCTGGCGGACCGGCTCTTCGCAGGCCCGGCGGATGATGTCGACACCGATCTGCTCGTCGCCGTCGACCTTCAGGCCGCTGAGGACCTTGGAAGCGCGAAGCAGGGCGACGCCGCCGCCAGGCACGATGCCTTCCTCGACCGCGGCGCGGGTGGCGTGCAGCGCATCCTCGACACGAGCCTTCTTTTCCTTCATTTCGGTCTCGGTCGCGGCGCCGACCTTGATTACAGCAACGCCGCCGGCGAGCTTGGCCAGCCGCTCCTGCAGTTTCTCGCGGTCATAGTCCGAGGTGGTTTCCTCGATCTGGGCGCGGAGCTGCTTGATGCGGCCCTCGATGTTCTTCTGCGAACCAGCGCCGTCGACGATGGTGGTGTTGTCCTTGTCGACGGTGACGCGCTTGGCCCGGCCGAGGTCCTCGAGGCGGACGCCTTCGAGCTTGATGCCGGTCTCTTCCATGATGGCCTTGCCGCCGGTGAGGATGCCGATGTCCTCGAGCATGGCCTTGCGGCGGTCACCGAAGCCCGGAGCCTTGACGGCGCAGGCGTTCAGGGTGCCGCGCAGCTTGTTGACCACGAGGGTGGCGAGCGCTTCGCCTTCCACTTCCTCGGCGATGACCAGCAGCGGCTTGCCGGAGCGGGCGATCTGCTCGAGCAGCGGGAGAAGATCCTTCATGTTGCTGATCTTCTTCTCGTGGATGAGGATGTAGGGGTCCTCGATCACCGCTTCCATGCGGTCCGGATCGGTGATGAAGTAGGGCGAAAGGTAGCCGCGATCGAACTGCATGCCGTCGACGGTCTGCAGCTCGGTGCTCATGGTCTTGGACTCTTCGACCGTGATGACGCCGTCCTTGCCCACCTTCTTCATCGCGTCGGCGATGGTGTTACCGATTTCCTTGTCGCCGTTGGCCGAGATCGTGCCGACCTGCGCGATCTTTTCGTCGTTTTCGACCTTGGCCGAAAGCTTCTTGACTTCTTCAACGACCGCTTCCACGGCCTTCTCGACGCCGCGCTTCAGGGCCATCGGGTTGGCACCGGCCGCGACGCTCTTCACGCCTTCGCGGAAGATGCTCTGGGCCAGGATGGTGGCGGTGGTGGTGCCGTCACCGGCGACGTCGGAGGTCTTCGACGCGACTTCGCGAACCATCTGAGCACCCATGTTCTCGAGCGGATCCTTCAGCTCGATTTCCTTGGCCACGGTCACGCCGTCCTTGGTGATGGTGGGCCCGCCGAACTTCTTTTCAAGAACCACATTCCGGCCCTTGGGGCCGAGGGTTACCTTCACCGCGTCGGCAAGCTGGTTGACGCCGCGTAGAATCGCCTGGCGGGAATTCTCGCTGTAAACAATCTGCTTTGCTGCCATTGTTCAAATCTCCCTTGCTGAATTGCTTTCTGAAAATCGCTTAGGCGGCCTTGGTCTTCTTGCTGCCGCCCTCGATCACGGCGAGCACTTCGTCCTCGCGCATGATCATGTACTCTTCCCCATCGAGCTTGATGTCGCTGCCCGAATACTTGCCAAACAGGATGCGGTCGCCCGGCTTCACATCGAGCGGGGCAATTTTGCCGTCTTCGAGGCGCTTGCCGTTGCCGACGGCAACCACTTCGCCTTCCTGCGGCTTCTCTTTCGCGGAATCCGGAATATAAAGAGACCCGTGCTTGGTCTCGGATTCTTCAATGCGCTTGACCACAATGCGGTCGTGGAGCGGTCGAATATTCATCGCTTCGGAACCTCCTAAAGGAACGTAGGGTGAACTATTTGCTCGTTCGGCCGCGAGAGATCGCGGCTCGGTTGCGTTTTTGAGCTACAGCTATCTTATTAGCACAGTTCCCCGAGGAGTGCTAGTCTTCATCCGTAATCGTAAGAAAACAGAAGGGAAATTTTTCTTGACAATCGGGCACTCAAGTGTTTTCCGGGAGCGTAGGCGGGCTTACATTCTGACAGATTTTGGCGCAGAAGACGAAGGCCGGGGGCGGCTGGCTTACACTGAAAGAGAGAGAGAACCTTCTTACGATGTGGCGCACTCGCCCGCTTCTGTTGCTGGCCATGGCCGCTATCATCGCCGCAGTCGGCTTTTCGTATCTGAATCAGGTGCGGACGCGCAGCCGGACCGCGCCGAAGACCCCTGCCATTTTGCCCGATAACACCGCGTCCACAGCGCAGGACTGGAGCTGGCGGCAGACGGCGAACGGGAAGACGACGGTCGAGATTCGGGCGCATGATTTCCGGCAGGTGCGGCAGCCGAATGAGTTCGAGTTGGAGGGCGTGGAGCTGCACCTGTTCAGCCGCGATGCGACCAGCTATGACCTGGTGAAGTGCGCTAAGGCGAGCTTCGACATTGGCACCGGCGTGCTGTTCAGCGACGGAGCCGTGGAGATCACGATGAACGTGCCGGCCGACGAACCGCCGAGCGGGAAGCTGATGGTGATTCGCTCGTCGGGAGTGCACTTTGAGACCAAGACCGGGCGCGCGACGACGGATCGCGCGGCGAGTTTCGAGTTCGACCGGGGCAGCGGGGATGCGGTGGGCGCCGATTACGACCCGCAGACGCATGAATTGCACCTGCTCAGCCAGATTCACCTGCTGTGGCGGGGGAATAATCCGAAAGCGCCGCCGATGCACATCGAGACCGGCGATCTCATTTATAAGGAGAACGAGGGAAAGGTGTATTTGGCGCCCTGGTCGAAGCTGGAGCGCGACACGCTGACGATGAACGGCGGCCCGACGGTGGTGACGTTGGACAGTGGGGCCATCTCGCTGGTGGAGGCGGATAACGCCCGGGGAGTGGATGCGCAGGCTGAGCGCAAGTTAGATTTCTCAGCGGCGCACCTGATCATGAACTTCGACGACAACGGGCAGATCGACCACATTTCCGGCCAGCCCGATGCGCAGCTTATTTCGGAGTCGAAGAGCGGCAAGACGGCGATTCACACCGACCATATCGACTTGCGCTTCGCGGTGGTGCGGCAGGGGACAGTTTCCGACAGCCAGTTGACGGAGGCGGTGGCACAGGGGCACGGCGTGGTGATCTCGCAGCCGGCGCCGGATACGAAGGCGGCGAATCCGGAGACGAGGATTTTGAAGAGCGATGCGATCACGATGAAGATGCGTCCGGGCGGGAAGGATCTCGATTCGGTGGCGACGGACGCGCCGGGGACACTGGAGTTTCAGCC
>JAJYKC010000184.1 GCA_021788955.1 Acidobacteriota bacterium | reverse complement strand
ACCCATGCGCGAACCAGCACGATTTTCAAGATCGGACTTGAAGACCTGATTTCATCCCGCTCGATCCATCCGGCCTCCTTGGTGAGAAATCCGGGCTAGGGGGGATCTGGGACTTTTAGACATCGTTCGGCGTCGCGGCAGCACCCGCCCGGGCCGCCTTCACTCCGGGAGCGCCACCCCATTCTCGATGACGTAACGCACGATGTCGGCGGTCGATTGCAGCTCGAGCTTATCAAGCACGCGGCGTCGATAAGTACTCACTGTTTTCGCGCTGAGGTTCAGTTCGGCGGCGATCCGGGAATTCCGCTTCCCGGCGGCGAACGCGTGCATCACCAGCCTCTCGCGGGCTGACAGGCGGACATGCCTTGCCTCCTGCGCCTGCGCTTCCGCCGCCGGTGACCCCTCGAAATAGGTCTTCCCATCCAGCAGCCGGCGAACGGCTCGAATGAGGTTCGCCCGGTCGACGTTCATCGGAATGTACCCGGCCGCCCCGCTCCGCGCCGCCCGCAGAACGTTGCGATCGTTCGCCGTCAGGTCCAGGACTAAGACGCGAGCAGCGCCGCGGCTGCGCCGGAACTCACGGACTGCCGAAAAGGCTCCATCGTAGCGAAAGCCAACCTCCACAACAATCAGGTCCCACGCTCGCTTCGCCGGACGCAGAACAACATCTGAAACCTCAGCGGCGTCAACAATCGTCAGATCGCGGAACTCGTGCTTCAGAACATCCTTCAGCCCTTCCCGGACTAGCACGTTCTCACTCACAATCAGCACTTGCCGCATAGGAATGGAAGCGTCGGGACGAAAAAACCCCGGCACGGGAGCCGGTGGATTCGTTCGACCAGGCTCCGCAGGCCGGCCCAATTGTTCAGAAAAGGATAAAGCCACTGTCTGGTTTTGAAACACTTTGCCTCACAATCGGACGCCTTCGCCGGCGATCAGAATGGCGAAATCACAATTCGGGACAATTCCCATTGAGATCTGCTGGTTACGTCCGCTGCCATCTCGGCGGGAGGGTGGTTCAGTAAACCGCACGCCTCGCCGCCAATTCGTACTCCAAACGTAAGCTGTTCCCGGTCGCCCTGCAAGCGAAGAAATGCGCAATTTGCATAACGCAGAATTCTCCCGTACCCTTCGCAGGCTTGTTACGATGTAACATCGCCTGTATCTGAGGTATCTGCGCGGTCGTTCAGCTCGTTTCTTCTAATTCGGCCGGATTGTCCCCGCCTGAATCCAGCCGAGATGGCCCCTTGCCTCCACCAGGACAGGAAGGACTACTACACTAGTCGAGATTTGCCAGGCGGCTACGAACGCCGGCTTAATGCCGCGAGACGGGGAATCGGAGCCCCCCGTACGGCATACTCTCCCTTTGCCGGCGCCGGCAGGTATTGTGCTCGCCGAGACCGCGGCATGGTGGACGGCGAAACTCGACGGACCAGGACACGCCGCTTGCTATATGCTATGGCAAGCCGCCAAGCCGAAGCCGCGGTCCACTAAATTGCCGAGCACCCGATGAAATCCCGAAAGCTGATTTCCCGCAGAACTTTCCTCGCCGGCAGCGCCGCCGCGGCGTCCGCCCACGGCCAGACCACGCGCACAGTGTTCATCGTTCCCAACTTCCACCCGGCCAGTTGCGGTTGGCTGACCAACTTTTCCATGGAGCGCGTTTACTGCGCCAACAGCTATTTCGACCATCTGGATCGCGTCCGCGACGACCCGAATTACGCGTTCGTTCTCTCGGAATGTAACAACATGATCGCGATGCTGAACTTCCATCCCGAACGCGCTAGCGAATTAAAGGCGGCCATCCGGGCCAAGCGTGTCGAGTTGGTCAACAGCTTCTTCCTGGAGTCGACCGTGAACCTGCCGGGTGGCGAGGCTTTGGTCCGCCTGGGGCTCGAAGGACTTCGTTGGCAGCAGCAGGTCTTCGGCGTCCGCCCGCGCTTCGCCTGGTGCATCGACGTCTGCGGAACCCACCCGCAGATGGCTCAAATCACGAAGGGTCTCGGCCTGGAGGCCTACGTCTACACGCGAGGCAACACCACGGGATCGGCGATTCATTGGCTCGAAGCGCCCGACGGGACCCGGACGCTCGCCATCGCGCCCGGCCATTACGCCGACCTCGGTTTGATCTTCAGCGTCACCGCCCCATTTACCCAGGCGCAAATCGGCGAACTGGAACGGCAACTGGCCGCGCGCGCGAAGATCACCCCTGCCGGCGCTCCCGTGCTCGCCCTCGGCGGTAACGGCGATTACAACCTGGCGCCCAAGCGGCCTGATTATCCGACGGCCTTCTTGAAGGAGTGGCGCGGCATCGACCCGAACTGGGAGTTCCACTTCACGACGCTGTCGAAATACTTCGACGCGGTTGCGCCGCAACTCGCCTCCGGCGCCGTGCAAATTCCGACTATGCGCGGCGGCACCACGTACTTCTTCGACTCATTCTGGATCGAAAATCCGCGCGTGAAAACCTCCTACCGGCGCTGCGAACACCAGTTGCAAGCAGCGGAAATGCTCGCAACCGCCGCGAGCCTGCGGACGCGGTACACCTACCCGATCGAGCCGCTGTACCACTCGTGGCTGCAGTTGTTCCTCGATACGGACCGCAATACGCTCTGGGGCTCGGCCGGCGGAATGGTGTTCGAGACTCCCGATTCCTGGGACGCCGCCGACCGGTTCCAGAGCATAGAGAACGCGTCGCACGCCGTGCTAACCGCGGCCGCGCGCGCCGTCGCCGGCAAAGGGAATAGCGTGGCCCTCTTCAACGCCCTCAACTGGGAACGGCAGGACCCGCTCATGCTCAGATCCACCGAGGTGCCCGACGGCGTAGAAGCCGAGGCGCTGCCGGATGGGCGCGCGATCTGCCGGCCCAAACTCGCCTCCGTTTCGCTCACGCCCGCGAAGCGATCCTCTGCGCCCGCGGCGGCCGCCAAACAAATTCCCCTGCCGGACGCAATCGAGAACCGGTTCTACTCGGCGCGCATCGACGCGCGCACCGGAGCGCTCCTGAGCTTGCGGTTGAAACCCTCGGGCCGCGAACTGCTCAGCGGCCCAGCCAACGTCATCGTGGCGGAAAAGCCGACGAAGCAGTCCGGCGACCCCGGCGACTTCATGCTTCCCCGAGCCCAACGCATCCGCCTCGCTACGTCGTCGGATTCCGCCGTCGCCGTGCGCGTTACCCGAGGGCCTCTCGCCACAACCGTCATCGCCGAAGGAGCCTTCTACGGAGGCGGGGCCTGCCAACGCATCACCCGCTTCTATCACGACTCCCCTCGAATCGACTTCGAGACCACGCTGAACGACATCCCCGACCGCACCGTCGTTGTCTCGGAATTCCCGCTTGCCGCCGAAGTGACCGAAGTTCGCCGCGGAATCCCTTACGGTTTCACGCACGGCGCCTGGCCGGAGCCGACCGAGGAGTTCCCCGGCCACAACCAGGGCATCACCCCCGCCTTGCGCTGGTCGCACTACACTCTAACCGACGGCGGCGGCTTCGCGATCTTCGACCGCGGCTTATCCGGACGCGAACTGACGGCAAAGACGCCCATCATCTTCCTGCTGAATACGACCAACAAGTACTATGGCTACCCGAACTCGTGGCTCTCAGGCGACGGCCGCCACGTGCTCGAATACTCGATCCTCGCCCACGAAGCACCCTGGGCAGAGGCGCGCATTCCTCACGCGGCCTGGGAATACAACAGCCCGGCTTACGGCTTCGAAGCCGGCGTGGAGAAACCCGCGTCGTTCCTCACCTCGAGCGACAACATCATCGTCGAAGCCATCCGCCGCGATGGCCGCTTCATTGAAGTGAGGCTGGCGGAGTGCCTGGGTGTTGCCGGGAAAGCCTACGTGACGATGCCGCTCCCGCACTCGGGCGCCGTACAGACGAATCTCGCCGGTGAGCACGCCACGCCGCTCCCCGGCCACGAACACTATGAGTTTCCCGTGCGGCCGCAGCAGATCGTCACGCTCCGCTTCCGCACAACCGGCGACGTACCCACTCCCGCGCCGTTAATGGCATGGGATCCCTTGGTGCCACCGGCCAAGCGCGCTGCGCTGCACCGCTACTCAAACAAGAAGGGGCATCCGCCCCGGGGCGCCTAAAGCGCCTCAGGTCGCCGCCTCACTTAGACCCTGCGCGCGCGTGATTTTAGTCGCGCATTGCTTCATCGCGGCCAGAATGTCTTCAATCTCCGCCTTGGTAACCCGGCGAATACATGCGATCGCGAGGGCGGAGGCCTGCCCGATGGCTGGGTTCCCCACCAACACGCTCAGATCAACCAGACCGGCGCGTTCCTCGCTGCGCGTGATGGCGAACCCGGCGCGGCGGATGCGGTTCAACTCACGGTCGAACCCCCTCCGCTTCGCTGCCGTCATCGCCCCATACTCCGGATCGCGAGCCAGCAACGTCACCAGTTCCTCCGCCGGGTAGTAAGACAACAGCAGTCGCCCCGAAGTAGTCTCCACCGGCGCAAACTGCGAGCCGGCCTCAATCGAGATCCGCACCTTCGACGAACTCCCCGCGTCGAGCAGCACCAGCAACCGGCCGCGGTGGATTACGCTCAGGTGCACGGACTCCTCGACCGTTTCCGCCAACTCCCGCATCGGCTTGGCCGCGGCCCGGACAAGGCTCTCCACCGGCGAGTGGGTATGCGAAAGCTCGAAGAGTTTCAGGCTCAGGCTGTACCGGCCGGACGCCGCGTCACGGATCACGTATCCCCGCGTATCCAGGCGCGTCAACAACCGGAAGAGCCCGCTTGGGGCGTAATTCAGCGTCCGGGACAGATCCGTGAGCGTCTGCGGAACGGCGCTCGCCGAGAGCGCTTCCAACACGTCGAGACCGCGGTCCAGAGCGGGCACCGCGTATCGCGGGCGTTGTTTCGGCTTGTCGGTCCGGCGCACCATGTCTCGATTCTATATGGGAAAACTCTTTTCTTTGACAAAAACTTCTTCTCTCAAGTAAAATTGCCTCATTCTCATGGCAACTTCGAGCCGGCCAATCGTCATCCTCGGCGCCGGAGGCATCGTGCGGGACGCGCACCTTCCGGCGTACTCGAAAGCCGGCCTACGCGTGGCTTCGATTTGCGATCTCGTCCCCGGGAAAGCGCGCGAGTTGGCCACCAAGTTCGGCATCCCCTATGTGGCCGCGGATGTGCCCGACGCCGTCCAAAACGCTCCTTCGGGCGCCGTGTTCGATGTCGCAATCCCGGCTTCCGAAGTCCTCTCACTTCTGCCCGCGCTTCCCGCCGGCTCCGCCGTGCTAATCCAAAAGCCGCTAGGGGAAAACCTGGCGCAGGCGCGCGCCATTCGCGAACTCTGCCGCGCCCGGCGTCTCACCGCCGCTGTGAATTTCCAACTGCGTTTCGCGCCCGCGGTCGAGCAAGCGCGCCGCATGATTAACGAAGGCCGCATCGGCGCACTTACCGATATCGAGGTCCGCGTCACCTGCTATACGCCCTGGGAGATGTGGCCGTTTCTCGAAAGCGCTCCCCGCGTCGAAATTCTCTATCACTCGGTCCATCACGTCGACCTGATCCGCTCGTTTTGCGGCGACCCTTCCGCCGTGTATGCCAAGACTCTCAAACATCCCCGCGCGCCGAAACTTGCCTCCACGCGTTCGACCATCATCCTCGACTACGCCGATACGGTTCGCGCCAATGTCACCGCCAACCACGCGCACGCCTACGGCCCGAAGCACCAGGAAAGCTACATCAAGTGGGAAGGCACGGCCGGCGCACTCAAAACCAGGATGGGCGTGCTGCTTGACTACCCGCACGGCATGGCCGACGAGTTCGAATACGTCGAACTCGTCGGCTCGGACCGGCCCGAATGGAAGTCGCTGCCGCTCGACGGCACTTGGTTCCCGGACGCCTTCTGGCGGCGCATGGCCAACCTGATGGCGTACCTCGATGGAGTGAGTCCGGAACTGGCCGCCTCGGTAGAAGATGCCTACCACACCATGGCCGTGGTGGAGAACGCCTATGCTTCAAGC
>JAJYKC010000183.1 GCA_021788955.1 Acidobacteriota bacterium | reverse complement strand
CAGGTGGAGCGGCGGGCGCGCCGGCGGCGATTCCAAAGCTCAACGCGATCAGGGTGCAGGTGCAGGTTTTACTCATAGGGCTCGAAAGCGTAGCGTCTCTCCCAGACCAATCTACGCTTGCCCGGTGGGCCGTGGCAATTCGAGCCCTATGAAACCGTGTTGCGACGCCCGGCTATTGGCCGAGAACCAGGTTCGGGTACGTGACGGTGCTCAGCCAACGGAAGACGCCGCCGAGCGTCAGGCCGGATGCCGAAAACCGGGACACATCGGCCGTCGACGGCATGTGGCTCACCGTGAGGCTCAGTTGTCCGGACGGCAGTTGCTGCAGCACCTCGACCGGGACAGAGAACTGGCCGGCCGACGCATTTGTGCTGCAGACAAACCCCATGGAGCGGAACTGTTCGGGATCCGAGACGGGTGGCTGCACGCCGGCGCCGAGCTTGTAGGAACGGCCGTAGATGAGCACCATGTCGTTCGATCCACCGCCCGACCAAGCAACTTGCAGGGGTGTGGACCGGCTGAATGTGGTTCCGTCCGCGAAGTTAGAGGTTACTGTGATCAGCGCCGGCACCGCGAGATTCACGGGACCGAAGGCTCCCACATCGGCGCCGCCCGCGCCAGCAACACTGTAAGTTCCCGCTCCGAGGGTTTCGGGCAGAGGGGCGGCATAAAGTACGCCGGAACCGGAGATCGTGTCCGGAAGCACCTGGACCGTTGCACTCGTGCGCGTCTTCAGCGTCAGTACGCCTGCATCGAGAAATTGCGCAGCGCCGAGGAACAGGTCCGGATTTGCGCGTGGTCCCTGATAGTAGACGTTGCAACTGTTGGTCGCGGAGGGAGGCACGCCGATGTCGGCAAATCCTCCGGAGGCGACAAAGCGCGCAACAATCACGTCAGCGCCATTCCCTCGACCGGACTGGAAACCGAAGCCGAAGGCATGCAACGGAATGCCGGGGTGAGGGCCATAGCCCACCGGCCCGGCGGCGGAACCGCTTCCGGCACCGCCGTTACCGGAATTCCCTCCGGGCCCGCCTTGTCCGTTCCCTTGTGAGGCGCCATTCCTCGTTTGTCCTCCGCCGAGCTGACCTAAACCAGAGGCCAGGACAACGGTGCCGTGGCTACCCTGGGCTATGGTTTCGACCGCATCCACACAGGTCAGGCCGGTCGAGTGGACGGCGATCGTAGCGATGTTGCTGTCGAAGGACTGATTGTGGATCTGGTCCCGCGAGCGCAGCCGCACGGGAACCGAACAGCCGGCCGGGGCGTTCTGCGGCACGACGAACTGGATCTGATCCACGCCGGCAAATCCGGGCGCTCGTCCCGCATACTGAACCTGCGCCTCGAGTCCGCCGATGAAGACTTGCGGCTGGATAACGGCCGGGACCAGCCCGCTACTTGCCTGTCCGGCGGCTACCGGAGGATCCGTGGCGCCCAGGCCGGTCCCGTACATCAAGATGACTTGACCGGGCCGGGCTGTGGTGAGCGGGCCGTTCTGCTGGTACTGGTTGCCGGACCCGCCGAGAAGATTCAGCGCCGCCCCCGGGCCCCTGCCATTGCCGTTCATGGTGAAGAAGCCGAAATTGGCGCTCACCAAAGAGGCCGTGATCGGAGCCGATTCGCGGATCTGGTCCTGATCGTGGGTGCGCAGAAGCAAGCGAATCTGGTCCCCATTCAGGTTCGAAGGTAGCTGGCAATTTACCTGTTGCGAGGACGCGTACATCATCGCGCACGATGCGGTATCGTTTACCACGACCTCCGTTCCGCCGAGTATCGTGGGCAGTGGCAGGGAGCCGGCGGCAACCGGAGAGGCGGGTCCCAGATTCGCGCCCATGATCGTGATGAGAGCGCCGGGAGCGAGAGCACTGCCCGGAAAATCGGACGGCGTGAACTTCGCGCCATTCACAACACCAGTGCCCGCGATCTGAGGCGTCTGCGCCACCGCAAGAACCGTGAGGCCAGAGAGAACAAGCAGCCTGGCGAGCCGCCCGATCCAGGATCGCGCACAAGCACTGGGATGCGCGCTCATTTCATATCCCAAATCTGGCGGGTAAAGAGACCGTGATTTTAGATCTGTCATCGGAAACTCCTTCCATCCGAGGGCGTCAAAAGCGAGGTTGCATCCGGGGAGCCATCGGGAAAAGCAGACAGATCAACAGGTTTGGGAAGGAAGGCGTACAAATGTTCCGACAGATTGCGCGCGAGCGCGGCAAATTTTCGACCGCCGGCCGGTCCGGCAGCGGCAAATAACGAAAGCGGCGCTTCCCCCCGGATGGAGGAAAGCGCCGCTTGGGTCCTTCTCGTTTCGGTTGTGAGTGAGTTCGCTAGAAGTAGAACTTCAGAGCGAACTGAAGCTGCCGGGCGTCCTGAGCGCCGAAGATCTGGCCGAAGCTGCCGACGCCGATGTTGCCATTGGCGACCGTCTGGCCGGGAACGCCGATGCCAGGCGAGCCGAGCACGACGGTGTTGGTCAGGTTAATCGCCTCGGCGCGGAACTCGAGTGAATTGTGTTCGGTGATGGCGAACGACTTCACCAAGCTGACGTCAACGGTGTACATGCCGGGACCGCGGATGGTTCCGACGCCGCAGTTGCCGAACGTCCCGAGGGCCGGGGCCGCATAGGCGTTCGGGTTGAACCACTGATATCCACCGTTCGGCGAATCCATGGTTCCGAACACGCTTCCGGGCGAAATGCAGTTGGCGCGAGGCTCAACCGCGTGAGTCCGCGAGCTGTCTTCGTAGTTGTTGATGGTGTAGGGGAAGCCACCGCGGAAGGTCGGGATGGCGTTCGCCTGCCAGCCGCCCACGATCGCATCGGCCACCTTGCTCATGTTGCTGCCGTACTTCCGGCCGCGGCCGAAGGGAAAGTCATACGTCACATAGCCGCTGAAGGTGTGAGTGACGTCGTAGTAGCACGGCCCCCACTGGGAGCGGCCGTTGTAGGCGTTCGGCCAATAGTAGTCGTTCGTGGCCGCCTGGCCACCGTCTCCGTAGTAGCCGATCGAGTTGGTCATGCACTTGGAGTAGGTGTAGTTGAGCTGGAACTGCAGGCCGTTGCTCAAGGTCTTCTGAAGGACGACCTGCAGGGCGTCGTAGTCCTGGTCGGCAGAAGACGATGTCAGACGCGCATTGCCGATCTCGCTCTGCAGAGCTGGATTGCCCGACAGGTAGTAACTGGGCGAAACCGAACCGTTCGCATTCAGAATTCCCTGCGATGCCCAGATAGGCACCATCAGGTGCGTGTTGCGCTGGCCGACGTAACCAATTTGGAAGGTCATGTCGTTGCCGAACTGGTGCTGGATGGTGAAATTCCACTGCTGCGATACCGCGGGACGAATGTTCGGATCCCACAACCGCAATCCGGCCCCGATGAAGGGATTGCCAGGGTTGGACTCGAACGGAAGATAACCCTGGGCAAGAGTGGATGGCGTCTGCCCCGGAGCATAGATGTCGAGGTGCTCGGTGGCAAACGGCGGGTTCAAGGTGAGGCGAAGGTTGGTACCGGTTCCTTCCAGGAAGCTGGACATAGTATAGGCGGTGCGAATGACTGTGTTCTTCATGGGTGTCCAGGCGATGCCGATGCGAGGCTGGAAGTCGGCTATACCGAGATATGGGTTGTACAGAGCTTCGCAATTGGCGTATGGGCAGTTGCTGCCGGCCGTGTACATCTGGCCGCTGACGAGGCCAAAGTTGGCTTGCCGGTTGTCTACCTCGGTCCAGGGCGAGTTGTACTCGAAGCGGAGTCCGAGGTTGAGGGTCAGGTTCTGGGAGATGCGGTAGTCGTCCTGGAAGAAGGCTGCCGTCACCGAGGAGCGCTGGCCCCAGGTGCCGCCGGCGATGCCGCCCTGGATCTGATAGGGCATGCCCATCATATAGTCAGCTTCCGGGAGGCCGCTATACTGGCCGTTGAAATTGAACTGGCCTGCAATTCCGGCATTCCCAGAATAGAACGTGTTGATGCGATCCCGGAAGAACTGGAATCCGATGTGCATCGTGTGCTTGCCTTTGGTCCAAAGCAGCGTATCTTCCGCCTGGATAACCGTGTCGGCAAACTCCTGCATAACGTCGGCATTCCCGAAGCCGCTGGCGAATCCGCCCGAGAACGTGAATGCCGGCAAAATGCTCGTCGGAACTCCCGGAATTCCAACGCTGCCCGCCGAAAACGCCGACCCGCTCAACAGGCCGGTGACGATCGGAGTATAGTTCACGCCGGCCCGAAGGTCGTTCACCAACGAAGGGCTGATGGTCTTGGTGTAGTCCAGGACGCCGTTATAAGACGGTATCAGGCTCTCGGAGTTGTACAGCAACGGAATGCTGTTGGTATTCGGCTGAATGATGTGAGCTTGCGAGTAGCGTCCGTAAATGTGGTCGCTGTCGGTCGCCGCGTAGTCTACGCGTAAGTCACCTTGGTCCTGATTCGTGTAACCATGGGTCGTGTTCGTCGCGTTATTGATCAACGCGCCGTTGATCGGTTGCGGATACAGCGAAGACTTCATGATCGTCAGCGCCTGCGGGCTGAGCAGATTCGCCGGAATGATGTTGCCGGGAATCGGCGTCTTTGTTCCCGGGTAGTGGAGTTGAATGTTCTGCTGCGAGAGCACTTGCGAGAAGTTCCCGGTGCGCTCTGCCGCTGTGAACACGCTGTAGGCGCCGCTGGTTGCCGGCTGGTCGAAACGCGAGCCCTGGTAGTCGCCGAAGATGAACAGCTTGTTCTTGATGATCGGCCCGCCAATGGTCCCGCCGAACTCGTTCCAGCGCAGCAGCGGACGCGGGAGATTCCGCCAGTTGTTCTGCCACACGTTGGCGTTCAGCGCGTCGTTGCGGATGAACTCGAACAGGTCGCCATGGACCTGGTTCGTGCCCGCCTTGACGCTCACGCTGACGATGCCGCCCATGAACTGGCCGAACTCGGCCGAGGCGTTCTGGGTGATCATGTTGAACTCTTCAATTGCGTCGGGTTGCGGGGAGTAAGCAACCTGATTCTCCGAGACCTGGTTGTTATCCATGCCGTCAAGCAGGAAGTAGTCGGTCTCGTTGCGGTTGCCGTTGATATACGGACGCCCGCTGCCAAACGAGTCCTGTGAACCCGTGAACGAGGCGGGGTTAGTCGCCACCGAGCCGGGCGCCAGCAACGTCAACTGGACATAGTTGCGCGTCGCCAAGGGCAGCGTCGTATTCGTCCGCGCGTCGATGATGGTGCCTAACTGCGTCGAGTCGGTCTGCAGCAGCGGCGGGGCCGCCGTCACTTCCACGCTCTGCGAGACGCTGCCGATGACCAACTGGAAATCGAGCCTCGCCGCCTGGTTGAGAACGAGCAAGATGCTGTTCCGCACTGCCGCCTGAAAGCCGGTGCTCTCGACCTTCACGTCATAGGTTCCGACGGGCAGACGCGGCAGGATGTAATCGCCTGTCGTGTTGCTCACTGTCGGCCATACCGTGCCGCGAGCCGTGTCTTTTGCCGTAATTTTCGCGTTTGCCACGGGGGCGCCGGAGGGATCCGTCACCTTCCCTAAAATCGATGCCGTGACTTCCTGACCGTGCGCGATGCCACTCCACGCGAAAAGCCCCACCAATAGGCCACACGTCAGGTACGCAGTAAGATGTTTCGTTCGACGATAAACGTCCATTAAACTACTCCTCTTTGCGATGATCTTCCAAAGTGAACTTGCCATTGCATAACGAATGAAAGGCAGTCTGGCCGCGCCAATGACCTCACGAAACTGGCGCGTCTCAACTTCGACCTACAACATCAGCCAAGCTGGACAGCACTCGGCACTCACTACAGACGAAGCCCAAGAGTTAGGTCTCTTACTCTTCGCAGTAGTATGTTTTTATTATATTTCCTGCACTCAGACCCACTTAAACAGTACTATACCCCAGGTTTGGCCGACCTGCGCCATCAAAGTGATTGTTTCCGCGAATTCTTATCAATTCCCCGCGCGGTGATAAGAAAAGCGCATCGCGTGAGCGTTTCCTTCCATGATCCGGTAGTAGCCGTCGGCG
>JAJYKC010000182.1 GCA_021788955.1 Acidobacteriota bacterium | reverse complement strand
CGGAATCCGCCGTTGTACCTTGGATCATGGCTCCGCTGCTGCTCGCCCTTCTGTTCGCCGCCGGCGCGCCGTCCTACCAGGCGTCGGTCGAGGAGTGGCGCGCCCATCGCGAGCAGGAACTCCGCAAGCCGGACGGCTGGCTCTCGCTCGCCGGCCTCATCTGGTTGAAAGAGGGCACCAACTCCGCCGGAACCGCGCCCAACTCCGATGTCGCTCTCCCCTCCGGCGACGCTCCCGCCCATGCCGGCGTCTTCACCCTCCACAACCGCCGCGTCACCTTCCAGGCCGCCCCCGGCGCCCACGTCCTCATCAACGGCAAGCCCGCCGCAACCGCCGTCCTCAAGTCCGATTTGGGCGATCAAGCCCCCGACGCCGTCGAGGCCGGCCAGGTTCTCATGCTCGTCATCGAACGGGGCGATCGCATTGGCATCCGCGTCAAAGATCCCAACGCCGAAGCCCGGCGCAACTTCCACGGTCTCCGTTGGTATCCCGTCCGCCCCGAATACCGCGTCGAAGCCACATACCATCGCTACAACCCGCCGCAACCCCTCCGCCTCCCCACCGTCCTCGGCACGAGCGTTGACGCACCGAGCCCCGGCTACGCCGAGTTCCGCCTCCAGGGCCAAACCTTCCGTCTCGATGCGACCATCGACGAAGACTCGCTCTTCTTCGTCTTCCATGACCGCACCGCCGGCAAAACCACTTACGGCGCCGGCCGCTTCCTGAAAGCCCCCATTCCCACCGGCGACACCGTGGTCCTCGACTTCAACGAAGCCTACAACCCTCCCTGCGCCTTCACGCCCTACGCCACCTGCCCGCTGCCCACTCCCTCCAGCCGCCTGCCCGTCGCCATCGAAGCCGGCGAACTCAAATACGGAGACCACTAACCACCCCGCATGCGCATCGGCGTCGACTCCGGCGGTACGTTCACCGATTTCGTGGTCCTCCACGACAACGGAAAACTCGAAGTCTTCAAGCTCCGCTCCAACCCGCGCGACCCCGCTTCCGTCATCCTCGCCGGCCTCCGCCGCGCCGCCGCGCCCGCCCACGCCGCTCTCGTCCACGGCTCAACGGTGGCCACCAACGCTCTGCTCGAACGCAAAGGCGCCCGCACCGCGCTGGTCACCACTGCGGGCTTTGAAGACGTCATTTTCATTGGCCGGCAGTGCCGCGCCGAACTCTACAACCTAACGCCCTCGCCCCGCCGCCATCTCCTTCCGCGCGAACTCTGCTTCGGCGTCCGCGAACGCGCCCATGCCGATGGCTCCATCGAACTCCGGCCCTCCGCCGCCGAGCTCCGCCGCCTCCGCGCGCGCCTGAAACGCGAAGGCGTCGAATCCATCGCCATCTGCTTCCTCCATGCCTATCAGACGCCCGAGAACGAGCAGGCAACCGCCGCGGCTCTCGATGGGCTCGGCTACGTCTCCGCCTCCCACGACGTCTGCCCTGAGTTCCGCGAATATGAGCGAACCTCCACCACGCTGATTAACGCCTACGTCGGGCCGCTGATGGAGCGTTACCTGAGCGATCTCGAGCGCAAGGCCAACTGCCGCATCTCGATCCTGCAATCGAACGGAGGCTCGATCGAGGCCCGCGATGCCGGCCGCTTCGCCGTCCGCACCATTCTTTCCGGACCCGCGGGAGGCGTGGCCGGAGCCTCGCGCCTCGCCCACCGCTCCGGCTACTCCCGCATCCTTGGCTTCGACATGGGCGGCACGTCTACTGATGTCAGCCTCTGCGACGGTGAGCCCGTCGAAGCTTCTGAAGGCTCCATTGACGGCTTCCCGGTCCGAGTCCCGATGCTCGATATCCACACGGTCGGCGCCGGCGGCGGCTCCCTCGCACGCGTTGATGAAGGCGGACTGCTCCACGTCGGCCCCGAGAGCGCCGGCGCCGACCCCGGTCCGGCGTGCTACGGGAAAGGCGAGGACGCAACCGTCACCGACGCCCACGTTGTCCTCGGCCGCATTGCAGCGGACCAACTCGTATCCGGCGAACTCACCCTCGACACGGCCCGCGCCGAGCGCGCTGTCGATCGCATCGCGAAATCTCTGAATCTCTCGCGCACCGCCGCGGCCGCGGGCATCCTCCGCGCCGCCAACGCCGGCATGGAACGCGCCATCCGCGTCGTCAGCGTCGAGCGCGGCCACGATCCACGCCGCTTTGCGCTCCTCGCCTTCGGCGGCTGCGGGGGCCTTCACGCCTGCGAAATTGCCGCGGAATTGGGCATCGAGACCGTCCTTGTGCCCGCGCTCGCCGGCGTCCTTTCCGCCCTTGGCATGCTGCTGGCCGACCCGGTCCGCGACTTCGCCGCCGGCTCGCTCGGCCGCGCGAACGTCGAGCCGCTCTTCCGGACGCTGGAAAAACAAGCCCGCAAAGCTCTGCCCGGCGCCGCGCTCGCCCGCACTGCCGACCTGCGCTACCGCGGCCAAAGCTACGAAATCACCGTCCCCTGGAATCCGGCCGATCCCGCCGCCCCGTTCCACCGCGCCCACCACGCGCTTTACGGCTATTCCGACCCCGCCCGAGCCGCCGAAATCGTCGCCGTCCGCGTTCGCGCCCGCCTGACAGCTCCTAAACCCAAAGGCGCCCTCCGCGCCGAATCCAGAGAGATGTTTCAAACATTGCGCCGCGTTTTTGTTTCAGGCAAGTGGCGCCAAACTCCTGTCCTCTCCCGCGCCGCCGTCTCGTCCCGCCCCAAACCCGGCCCCGCCCTCATCGCCGACTACGGCGCCACCACCCTCGTTCCCCCCGCGTGGCGCTACCGCCTTGACGCTGAAGGCACGCTCATCCTCACCCGCTAACCCAACACCGCGCTCGCCGCCACAGTCTCCCAAACCCGCGCCGCCACTTCCTCCACGCTCCCCTGCGCGGCGATCACCCGGATGCGGCCCGGCTCCTTCCGCGCCAAATCGAGATACGCCTCGCGCACCATCTGGTGAAACTCCGGCGCTTCCTCGTCCAATCGCGTCTCCTGGGCCGCCTCGCCCCGCGCATTCCTCGCGCTCGCCCGCGCTATCCCGGCCTCAACCGGAATATCCAGCAGCAGCGTCAAATCCGGGGCCATCCCTCCGCACGCAATCCGGTTCACCGTCTCCACCACTTCGAGCCCCAACTTCCGCGCCACGCCCTGATACACCCGCGTCGAATCCGTGAACCGGTCGCACAGCACAATCCGCCCCGCCTCGAGCGCCGGCTTTATCACCTGCTTCAAGTTCTGGCCCCGCGCCGCGAACACCAGCAGCAGTTCCGCCTCCGGCGTCAGTTCCCCGTTCCCGGCGTCCAGAAACACCCGACGGATCTGCCGCCCGATTGCCGTTCCTCCCGGCTCGACCGTCTCCACCACCTCGCGCCCCATCGCGCGCAGCCGCTGGGCCAGAATCCGGATCTGGGTGCTCTTCCCCGCGCCCTCGCCGCCCTCGAACGTGACAAACACGCCGCCTGACTTACTCGCCATCCTTAGTCATAGACATAGTGCAGAACCGTCTTCAGGTCCTCCCATGCCTCCCGCTTCGCGTTCTGATTGTATGGCCGGAGTAAGTAAGACGGATGGTAAGTCACCATCAGCGGAATATCCCGCCACCTATGCCACCGCCCACGCAACTTAGTGACTCCATCCTTCGTGCTCAGCAGCGCCTTGGCCGCCGTCGAGCCCAGCGCGCAGATTGCCTTGGGCTTGATCCCCTGCAACTGCCGGTACAAGAACTGCCCGCAGATCTCCATCTCGTCCGGCAGCGGCGTCCGGTTCTCGGGCGGCCGGCACTTCACCACGTTGCAGATGTAGACATCGGGACGCAGCAGGGGAATCCCTTCCTTCTTCGCCGTACCCTCGATCATCTGGGTGAGCAACTGCCCGGCCCGCCCGACAAACGGCAGACCCTGCTCGTCTTCATCCGCGCCCGGGCCCTCGCCCACGAACACCAGCTTCGCGTGCTCGTTCCCGGAGCCGAAGACGATCTTATGCCGGCCCTCGTGCAGACGGCACCGCTTGCAATCGCCGATGTCCTCGCTAATCCGAACGAGCGTGTCGCCCTCGGGCTCGAGCGCCGGAAGCACGATCGGAGCCGGCGCAGCGGCCACCAGAGGATCCACAGCTTTGGCCGGCGCGGCTGGGGCCACAGGTTTCTCTTTTCGGTACAAGGTCGTCAGTCCCAGGTCTCGGTAAAATTCCAGCCGCCGCCGCAGTTCTTCACGCTCCATCCCAAAGCGTCCTCACTGCGCCGCGTGCAGCGCCAGCCGCAGCTTCAGTGCATGGTCGAAGATCTCTTGGGCGATCTCCCGTTTCGTCGCGCGCTTCAATGGCGCCGTGTCGCCCGTGCTCATCACCAGCACCACCTCGTTCTCGTCGCTCTCAAACGCGGTGTGCTCGCCCCCCACCAGGTTCGCCACCACCATGTCGCACTTCTTCGTGCGCAACTTCCGCCGCGCCTCCTCCACCAAGTTGTCCGTCTCCGCCGCAAACCCGATCAGCAGACGGTCCCCCTTCTTCTGCCCCACCTCGGCCAGGATATCCGGCGTCGGGTCGAGTTCCAGCGACAGCCGCATTGCCGTCTTCTTCATTTTGTGCGTGGGAACGTGCGACAAGTGATAATCGGCCACCGCCGCGGCTTTTACGATGATCGTCGCTTGCTCCAGCCGCGCCATCACCGCGTCGTGCATCTCGCCCGCCGTCTCGACGCGAACCACTTCCACGCCCGCCGGAGCCTCCAGCGCCACCGGACCCGAGACCAGCAGCACGCGAGCCCCGCGCCGATCCGCCACCTCCGCCAGCGCGTACCCCATCTTTCCCGAACTCCGGTTCGACACGTACCGCACCGGGTCCAGCGGCTCCCGCGTCGGCCCCGCCGTGATCAGAACCGTCTCGCCTTCAAGATCCCGCCGCAGCCCGACAGCCTCTACCGCCGCGCCCGCGATCGCATCGATTCCCGCCAGCCGCCCTGGCCCCACAGTCCCGCACGCCAGCAGCCCGTCTTCCGGATCCACAATAACGTGCCCGCGCCGCCGCAGCGTCTCCAGATTCGCCCGCGTCGCCGCGTGCTCCCACATCGCGGTGTTCATCGCCGGAGCCAGCACTACCGGTCCGGTGAATGCGAGATACATTGTCGAAAGGAAATCGTCCGCCAGCCCGTTCGCGAATTTCGCCAGCAGATCCGCCGTCGCCGGGGCCACCACCAGCAGGTCCGCCCCCTGCGCCACGCCGATGTGCTCCACGGCGCTCGCAAGCGTCCCCTCCGCGCTCTCGCGTGCAAACAGACTCGTGATCGTCTTCTGGCCGGTAAGTGAAGTAAACGTCAGCGGCGTAATAAATTCGCACGCCGCGGCCGTCATTACTGTCTGGACTGCAAACCCGCGCTCCATCAGCGCGCGGGCCAACTCCGCCGCCTTGTAGGCAGCTATTCCTCCGCCCACCCCCAGGACGGCTCGCATCGCCCTACTCGGCCGGCTGTTCTTCAGGCTCGGGCGCCGGCGTCTGCGACAGGTCCGTGTACTGCACCAGACCGCGCCGCACTTCCTCCATGGCCGCTACCGTCGGTTTCTTCGACGTCGTCGGCAGGAACGACCGCGCGCCGGTCTGCAACTGCCGCGCCCGCTTCGCCGCCACAATAATGAACCGGTACGTGCTCGCGTCCGGATCGTCCGGAATCGAAAACGCCCCGTTGCTGCGGAATTTCTCGCTCATGGTCTGTTCCTGCTCCCTTACTTCTCGAAACTCGCAAGAATCGGCCGGATCATCGCCTCTACCCGCGCCCGCCTGATCCGTTCGGCGCGCACAATCGAGCACAACGTCTCCACCGACTCTTCCACATCCTTGTTCACCAGCACATAGTCGTACCGGTTGTAGTTCCGGATCTCGGCGGCCGCGTCCCGCAGCCGGCGCTCGATCACCGGTTCGGAATCCTCGTCCCGCTCCCGCAGCCGCCGCTCCAGTTCCGCCCGCGACGGCGCAAGGATAAAAATGCTAACTGCCTTGTCTTCCGGAAGATTCCCTTTTAATTGTCGCGCACCCTGGTGCGCGAC
>JAJYKC010000181.1 GCA_021788955.1 Acidobacteriota bacterium | reverse complement strand
TCACCGCCGGCTCAGAGCGTTCTGGTCACTTTGGTGAGCGTGCGTGGCTGGTCCGGATCGAGCCCCTTCTCGGCTGCCAGCCGCGCCGCGAATAACTGCGCCGGCACGATGTAGGGAATAGGCGTGTAGACTTCCACCGGCAGCCCGGACTTCCGGGCCAGCTTCGCCGGAATCGCGATCACGCCCCGTCCGCGGTCGAGCGCCTCGCGATTACTCTCGTCCGTAATCAGTAGCGTGTCCGCTTTCAGGTGTTCCAGCTTGTCCAGCATTTCGCGCATCGTCGGCCAGGTTACGCCCGGCGGCGTAAACAGGAACGCCGGGAACGACCGCTCCACCATCGCAATCGGCCCATGGAGAAAATCCGCCGATGAGAACCGCTCGGCCACGACGTAACAGGTCTCCATCAGCTTAAGCGCGAACTCGAACGCGTCCGCGTACGCCATGCCCCGGCCCACCACCACGGCATGCTCCATGAACCGGTACCGTTCGGCTCTCTCGGCGATGCGTTCTTCCAGACTCAACGCGCTTTCGGTCCACTCGGGCAGCCGCGCCAGTGTCTCTAGATTTACTCCGCCGCCGAGAGCGTACGTCAGTAGATACATGCACAGAAGCTGGCCGGTGTAAGTCTTGGTGGCGGCCACGCTCTTCTCCCGTCCGGCCTTCACCAGGAAAGTGTACTCGGCTAGCTTTGCCATCGTGCTGCCGGCTTCGTTGGTGATGCCGATCGACAGCGCTCCCTCCTCGCGGGCGCGCTCCAATACCACGTTGATGTCGGTGGATTCACCCGACTGCGAGATCGCGGCCACGAGCACATCGTCGAGAGCAAGCCGCGCGCCGTAGAGCGTGAATACGCTGGGCGCGGCGAGCGAAACCGGGATGCCGGTCGCGATTTCCAGCAGATACCGGCCGAACAACGCCGCATTGTCGGAGGTGCCGCGCGCCGCCAGCAAAATCATTCGCGGCCGTTTTTGTTCCAGACGCCGCTTCAGCTTCTCCGCCAGCCGCAGCGAACTTTTCAGTGTCCGCTCCAGCGCCTCGGGCTGCTGGCGGATCTCCTGCAACATTTTCGACATTGATGCTGCTTCAGGATAACAAGCCGGAAGCCGTCGCCCTCTGCATCCCGCCACTACAGCGGTTCGGCGGGACGTGTTTCGCTGCCCACCCACGCCTCGTGCACGGCGAAAATACCGGGCGGAGGGATCGTGAGATGAGGCCGCAGCACAATCAGCGTATCGTCGTGCGCTTTGTCCGTGGTACGCTCACTCAGAATCTTGCCGATGAGCGGAATGTTCATCAGCCCCAGGATCCCGACCGCCGTCCGCGCGTCGGAGGCGCTCATCATGCCCGCCAGAATCGCCGACTGGCCTTCCCGCATCCGCACCGTCCCCTTGTATTCCCGGTCGGAAATGATCGGCAATCCGCTCGCCGCCGTGCCCGCGAGAAGCTGAAACGATGCTTCCACGTCGAGCGTGACTTCATTCATCCCGTGCACGTGCGGCGTGATCTTCAGCACCAGGCCGAGATCCTCAAATTGGACCGTCGGCGGCGGCGTGTAAACCGGGCCGGTGCCCGTCACCTGGCCGACGTAAGCGTTGGTTACCATCGGATATTTCGTGCCGATCTTCAATGTCGCCGGCTGTCCGTCGCTCGCCAGCATTTCCGCGTGGTCGAGCGTCTTGGTGATCGACCGGCTCGCCGTGGCCCATAGCGTGGCGCTCGTCAGGCCGATGCCGATGAAAGTCGTGCCTCCGCCGAACGTGAGAAAACCGGAGACTGCGGAGGTGAGCGGCGAGCCGAGCAGGTTCGCGCCGTTGCCGAGAAAATCGACGATCGGGAACGAGGCCGGCAGCGAAAGGCCATAGTGTGTCGCCACGTCCGACGTCGTCGTCATCAACTCGACCTCCACCTCCACCTGCGGGCGCGGGCGCATCAGATCTTCCGCCAGGAGTTGGGCGGTCCGCACCTTGCCTTCGGTGTCGCGGATGAGGATCATCCGTTTGTCGGGATCGGCCATCAGGCGCCGGATATCCATCGAAGAACGCACCGCGTTCGCGATCTCCTGAATCTCCTGCGGCGTTACCCCCTCCGGAATCGGCACCGCGACTGCGATCATGGGGGCGTAAAGCTGCCGCTTCTGCACCGTGTCCCGCGCCACCAGGATCACATGTTCGCCCATCGGCGCCACGAAAGAATCGGTGGCGGCTTCGAGCAGGCGCAGCGTCGCGCGCGCGTCTTGCTGTTCCACGTAGAAGCGGACGTTGGCCGTCGGCTGGTATTCGCGGTCGAAGACGACCTGCAAACCCAACATCCGCGCAACCTGCTCGAAGAGCGTGCGGCTGTCGCCTTTGAGGTCGTAATCGTGGCGCCCGGGGGGAAGTTTCAGTTCGGGCGCCGGCTGGGGCTGCCGGGCTTCGGCTAATTCCTGGCCCGGGATGCTGCCAATCACGCCGGGCACTTCCACGGCGATGTTCGGGCGTAGGGCGGAAGCCGGCTGCGAATACACTGCCGTGCAGACACACGCCAACGCGAAAGGCCAGAACCTCACATGAGTTATGACGGCGAATCCCCGTCCGGCGTGCAGGCCGCTACGATGAAAGGAGTCCTCGCTCATGCGTGTCCTCCTGGTTTCGACATACGACCTTGGCCATCAGCCCTTCGGCTTGGCATCCCCGGCCGCATGGCTGCGCGCGCGCGGGCATCAGGTGGAGTGCGTTGACGCAAGCCTCGCGCCGGTTTCCGGAGAGGCTTTTCAGGACGCCGGGCTGATCGCCTTCTTTCTGCCGATGCACACCGCGACCAGGCTTGCCGTCCCGCTGATTGAACGCGCCCGGCGAGTGAACCCTTCCGCTCGCGTCTGCTGTTTCGGCCTTTACGCCGCTCTGAATCGTGAACATCTCCGAACCCTGGGCGTGGAGGCGTGTTTTGGGGCTGAGTTTGAGACGGCGCTGGTCGAGTTTGCCGAGGGTCGCGTCGCGAAGGAGACGGCACACCTGGCCCGGCAGCGGTTTCTGACGCCGGACCGCTCGACTCTGCCGTCGCTTCGCCTCTATCCGCAACTGGTGACTGACAGCGGCGCCACGGTGGCTGGCTACACGGAGGCTTCGCGCGGGTGCAAGCACTTGTGCCGCCACTGCCCGGTTGTGCCGGTGTATCGCGGCGCGTTCCGCGTCGTCTCCGCCGATGTCGTTCTCGCCGATATCCGCCAGCAGGTGGAAGCCGGGGCTCGCCACATCACCTTCGGCGATCCGGATTTCCTGAACGGGCCGGCGCACGCCCGGCGCATCGTCGAGCGGCTGCACCACGAGTTCCCGGAAGTTACTTACGACGCGACCATCAAGATCGAGCACCTGCTCAAGCACCGTTCGATATTGCCCGTGCTCCGCGGCACCGGCTGCCTGTTTGTGACGAGCGCGGTGGAGTCACTGGACGACGCCGTTCTCGCCAGGCTCGACAAGGGCCACACGCGGGCGGATTTTTTCGCCGCGGCGGAGTTGATGCGGGAATCGGGACTTGCCCTCGCTCCGACATTCATCCCTTTCACTCCGTGGACCACCGCCGCGTCCTACCGCGACCTGCTCGCCTCGCTGCACGAATTGGAACTGGTGGAGCACACCGCGCCGCTTCAGCTTGCGCTGCGGCTGCTGATTCCGGCCCATTCGCTGCTGCTCGAGTTAAGCGACGTCGCCGCTTGTATCGACAGGTTCGATCCTCCGGCGCTGCTCTACCGCTGGAATCATCCGGACCCTTCGATGGACTGGCTTTCTGCGAGCGCCATGCAAACCGTGCAGGACGCCCAGCGGGAGCAGGCTTCGCGCCGCGAAATCTTCGAGCGGCTGTGGACGCTGGCGCACGGGAAGGCGATGGGTGACGATCCGCGGCCTGCGCGCGCCACGATCCCGTATCTCGAAGAGCCGTGGTACTGTTGAGCCGAACCCGCGGACGAGCAGTTGGCTCGCCTCTGAATCAAATGCCGAAAGTTCTTCTCTTCGCGGCAACCACCGGCTACCAGTTGCGCTCTTTCGCCGAAGCGGCGGAACGCGCCGGCCTGGAACTGCGCCTGGCCACGGACCGCTGCCACGTGATGGACGACCCGTGGGGCGACGGGGCGATTGCGCTGCGGTTCAACAACGCCGAGGGCTCGGCGCGGCGCGCGGCGGCGGAGGCCGGGAAAGTAGACGGCATCGCGGCTGTGGGCGACCGGCCCGCGTTCCTGGCGGCCGTGACGGCGGCCCGGCTCGCCTTGCCGTTTCATTCGCCCGATGCGGTTCGCGCGGCGTCGAATAAGTTTCTTGCGCGGGAGTGTTTTCGCAAGGCCGGCATGCCTGCGCCGCGATTTTTCCGGATCTCTCCGGACGAGGATGCCGAAGCTGCGTCGTCGCGAGCGCCTTATCCCTGCGTGCTGAAGCCGCTGACGATGTCGGGCAGTCGCGGCGTGATTCGCGCCGATAACCCGGCGGAGTTTACCGCCGCCTGCGCGCGAATCCGGGCGTTGCTTGCCGGCGCGCGCGCGGCGGAGCAGGAGCGGTTTGTCCAAGTGGAAGAGTTTATTCCGGGGCGCGAGTTCGCTGTCGAGGGCATCATGAGCCGCGGGCGGTTTCGCGCGCTGGCAATCTTCGATAAGCCGGACCCGCTGGACGGTCCGTTTTTCGAGGAAACGATTTACGTCACGCCGTCACGCGAACCGGCCGGCGTGCAAGACGCGCTGACGAGTGCCGCGGCCCGCGCGGTGAGCGCACTCGGATTGACTCACGGCCCCGTGCACACCGAGATGCGGCTCAATCGGGAAGGCGTGTGGGTGCTCGAAGCGGCGCCTCGGCCCATCGGAGGCTTGTGTGCCCGCGCGTTGCCGGGGCTCGAAGAACTGATCCTGCGTCACGCGGCGGGCCTCGATCCGGGCGAACTGCACCTCGATGGAGAGGCCTCGGGCGTCATGATGATTCCCATTCCCCGCGAGGGTGTGTACGTGGACGTGCGAGGGATCGACGACGCGCTGACCACGGAGGGCATTGTGGATGCGGTGATCACGGCGAAACAAGGTCATCACCTGCAGCCGCTGCCGGAAGGCCATAGCTATCTGGGGTTCTTATTTTCCCGCGCCGCCAAGCCGGCCGCTGCCGAAGAGGCACTTCGCCGGGCCCACAGCCGGCTGGAGTTCGATATCCAGACAGTTCTGCCCGTAATTCGGTAGTTACTTCTTGGCTTGCGGGGGAACGAAGCCGGGAGGAAGTTTCGCGCCTTCGCCGAAGAAATAATCTTCCATCTGCTTCAGCAAAAACTCCTGCGCCTCCGGCGTGCCGAGGTTGAGGCGGTACTCGTTCATGATCATCTTCATCTGCTCGACCCACATCTTCCACGCTTCCTTCGAAACGTTCTCGTAGATGCGCTGGCCAAGCGGATGATTGTCGAAGGGCGGCTCCTCGAGCCCGGGCATCTCGCGCTGAAACTTCACGCAAAAAACGCTTCTTGTGCTGGTTTCCGGCACCTGCGGCCCCGGCATGCCACTTCCACAACCCATGTTCGATATCCTCTCGATTCAGAATAGCGCATGGGGTGGGGGAGAACGGATTATGGGATATCAGAATCGCGGACAACTGCGCGGCTGACTCCCAGCCGAAATTCCTGGCGTGATCCGACACTGACCGCGGATCAGAAGTGGCGGCGGACCCGCCCCGCGGTCCTGTCCGTCGCTTCGGTTGCTGGGGCGTGGAGCACGTGCCGTCAGCGAGAGAGGTCCGTTACGCATTACGCCTCGGTTCTGTCCTGTTAGCACGTCACACGCTTGGAACCCGCTTGGTAGATTAGCTCCGGGTCGCACCAGCCGTCCCCGGTTCGGTCGGGCTCCAGATGAACTACGCCTCAGAATCTGTCAAGGTCATGGGCCACAATTATTTCGCCACGGAAGGTTTCATGTGCTGCCCTGACGAGATTCGGCGCTTCGGTGCTTGTCTTGCCCGGAATGCCCAGGTGGGTGAACACAAGGCGCCGCACGCCGGCATGGGCGGCGATATTGCCGGCCTCTTGCGGAGTAAG
>JAJYKC010000180.1 GCA_021788955.1 Acidobacteriota bacterium | reverse complement strand
ACAAGGCCGCGTTCATCCGCGAGCGCGGCGCCTGCATTGTCGGCCGCGCCCTCGCCGATCGCCTCGGCTTCAAACTGGGCGACCGTATCACTATCGTCGGTGACATTTTCCCCGCCACGCTCGAATTCATCGTCCGCGGCATCTACACAAGCGACCTCGGCAATGACAACCTCTTTTTCCACTTCGATTACCTCAACGAAGCCGTGTTCAAGGGCAATCAGGACTTCGTCAGCATGTTCGCCGTCCTCGCCGATAGCCCCGAGGACGTAGCTGAGGTCGCCCGCGCCATCGATGCCCAGTTCCGCAACGCCGACACGCAAACGAAAACCGATACCGAGCAAAACTTCGTCCTTTCCGTGATCTCGTTTCTCGGGAACGTGAAGCTGTTTCTGATGGCCGTCTGCGGCGCGCTCACACTCACCGTCCTCCTCGTATCGGCCAACACCATGGCGATGAGCGTTCGCGAACGCGTCTCGGAAATCGGCATCCTCAAAACACTCGGCTTCACGCAGGAGAACGTGCTCTTCCTAATCGTCGGCGAATCGGTCGTCCTCGCCACCGCCGGCGGAATTCTCGGCTTTGCACTCGCCTACGGAATCGTCGCCGTCCTCCGAAAACAACACGCCGCCATGATCAGCCTGAATCTGCTCGAAATCTCGCCGCCGCTCGCGGCCGTGGGCATGGTGCTGGCCGTCATTGTCGGTCTGGCAAGTTCCGCGGGTCCGGCTTTGGGCGCCGCCCGCCGCGGCATCCTTGAATGTCTCCGCCTCGCGGATTAGTCGAATACGGCCATGGCGATCCCTCTTTCCTATAACGTCCGCAACCTGGCGGTCCGCCGCATCACCACTACCATGACCGCCCTTGGCACCGCACTCAGCGTCGCTGTGCTCGTGGCCGTTCTCGCGCTCGTCCAGGGCCTGCGAACATCCTTCGTCATCGCTGGCAACCCGAACGATCTCCTCGTCATGCGCAAGGGTTCCACATCCGAACTGGTCAGCGTCATCACCCGAAGCAATTTCCAGGACATCAAAGATTTCGACGGCGTCGCCCACGATGCCTCCGGCCAGCCCCTTGCCTCGCTCGAAATGGTCACCGTCATCAACCTCGAAAACGGACCCAAAGGCCCCGAGATGAACGTCAATCTTCGACGCATCACACACATCGGCATCGCCATGCGAAGCATGGTCCACCTGCGCGAAGGACGTTTCTTCCAACCCGGCAAGCGCGAGGTGGTCGTCGGCGCCTCCATTGCGGATCGCTTTCCTTCCGGTCACATCGGAGGCGTCCTGCGCTTCGGCCGCGGCCATCGCGACTGGACTGTCGTCGGAATCCTCGATGGTGGGCGGTCCGTCTTCAACGGCGAAGTTTGGGGCGATCTGAATCAGATCAGCGAAGCTTACGACCGCTCCGGCTATCTCAGTTCCGTAGTCCTCCGCGTTCATCCCGGCCGTATCATGGACGTAAAACAGCGCCTTGAACAGGACCGGCGCTTCAACGTCATCGCCCAGCCCGAACAGAAATATTACGAGGACCAGATGGTCAATGCCGCGCCCATCCAGTTCATGGGAACCTTCGTGGCGCTCATCATGGCAATCGGAAGCTCCTTCGCCGCCATGAACACCATGTACGCCGCCGTCGCCCGCCGCTCGGCCGAAATCGGCACTCTGCGCGTCCTCGGCTTCTCCCGCCGCTCCATACTGCTCAGCTTCGCCGTCGAGTCGGTCTGCCTGTCTCTGCTCGGCGGGCTCGCCGGCTGCCTGCTCGCCCTCCCGCTCAACTACGTCAACACCGACATAGGCAGCTTCACCACTTGGAGCCACTTCACCTTCAACTTCAACGTGAACGCCGCCGTCATGCTCGCAGGGCTCCTCTTTGCCGCGCTCATCGGGGCCGTAGGCGGCTTTTTGCCAGCGCGCAACGCCGCCAACCGCCAGATCGTCGCCGCCCTCCGCGCCGGCTAAGGAGCCGCTCGAAAAAACCGGTTGACAAACGAATCGACACGTACTAATGTCTTAGTAGATGAAAACGAAACGTCCCGTCCCTGCGCTCACCGCTCAGGAACTCGAAATCATGAAGATCGTCTGGGACAGGCGCCAGGCCACCGTCCGCGATGTCTATGAGGCCATGCTCGAGCACCGCCGCATCGCCTACACCACCGTCCTCACTCTCATGAACATCCTGTACGGCAAGAGGCGCCTGAAACGCCATCTTGCCGGGCGCGCCCACGTCTACCAGGCGGCCGAACCCAAGCAGCGCACCATTGGCCGCATGGTCCACGAATTTCTCGACCGCGTGTTCAACGGCTCGGCCGAACCTCTGCTCATGCATCTGGCCGAGGAGGAACGCCTCACGCCCGCCGATCTCGAAGAACTCGCCCAAGCAATCCGGAAGAAATCGTCATGACCCTCGCCAATCTGCTCGTCTGGAGCGCGCATGCCGCACTGCTGATCGCCGCCGCGGAAGCCGCCGCGGCCCTGCTGAAACTCCGCGACGCCCGTGTCCTCGTCGTCTCCCGCCAAATCCTGCTCGCGCTCGCTCTGATTCTTCCCGTCGCCGAGCCAAAGTCGCCGCCGCCCGCGGTGCGCCGGATCGTGACCTCTGTCTCGACCACCGCCGTCGCTCTCCATGCGCCCCATCCAGGAATCTTCCCGGATCCCGCTACCTCGGTCTGGCTCGCGCTGGCTCTTGGCGCGGCAATTGGCCTGCTGCGCATCGGCTACGGCATGGTTACGCTTGCCAGACTGCGCCGGAGTGCTGACCGGTTGCCGGATGCCCACCGCGCAACACAAGCTCGCCTCGGCGTCAGCGCTGACTTCTACGCAACCGACGCCGCGGCCGGACCTGTGACATTTGGCTTCTTCCGCCCTGCCATCCTGGTGCCCCGCGCCTGCCTCGACGACGAGCAGATCATTCTCCACGAGTTGCTACACGTCAAGCGCCGCGACTGGGCTTTCGTCCTCGTCGAGCGGCTCGTGAGCGCGCTCTTCTGGTTTCATCCGGCCATCCTGTGGCTGCTCGGCCGCATTCAGTTGAGCCGTGAACAGGCGGTCGATCGCGAGGTGGTGGCGCTCACCGGCGGGCGCGAGCAGTACCTTCGCACACTGGTTTCCGTCGCAGCCGGCGCCGACATCGCTCCGGCGCCGATGTTCTTGAAGAAAAGTCACCTGCGACAGCGGGTGGCGCACCTAATGGAGGATCGTCCTATGTCCCGTTTGCGCCTTCTCTCTTCGGCCACCGCTGTGGGCGCGGCCGCCCTGTTCACCATCTTCCTGGCTGCTCGCGCCATGCCCCTGCAGGCCGCGCAGTCCTCTTCCAGCGGCCCCTCGGACCGCAGCGTCACCATCCACAAGATCGACGTCTCCGCGGTACCCGAGGCGCTTCGCGACCGCGTGCTCGGCGAGTTAGGCCTTTCCGAGAGCCAGACTGTCCCAATGTCGCAGGTCGAGGCAGCAGCCAAGCGCGTCTCCACTCTCGACTCACGCCTGTTCTCCTTCGTCTCCGAAAACGAGCACGGAGCGGTAGATGTCATCGTCTCCGCCCCCAACGCTTCCGCCACTCGCATCAAAGTGGGCGGCAACGTTCAGCAGTCACAGTTGGTATACCGCCAGATCCCCAAATACCCGATCGACGCCAAAGCTCAGGGCCTCCAGGGCGCGGTGCATCTGCGGATCGTCATCGGCCGTGACGGAACGGTTCTGAGTGCCGAGCGTATCGACGGCGACACTACCCTCGCCGCGGCGGCCATAGACGCCGTCCGCCACTGGATCTACAAACCCACTCTCCTGAACGGTTCGCCGGTCGAGGTTGAAAGCGTCGTCACCGTCAATTTCACCTTGCAAGCCTGATTGGCGTCTACTGTGCGGCCTGAAACTTCGTCCACGGATACGAGTCCAGGTCGCGGAGAATGTCCTTCTCCCAGTCGAACTCGGGATGCTTCTTCAACTGCGATGTGGCCCTGAAATTTAGCCCACAGGAATGGCCCATGGCGGCGTCCAGTTCCATTTTCGCCGCCATCGCCGCGTCCGTGGCCTTGTTTTGCACCGTGCCTGCAATGCCGTAGGGAGGCTGCCAGGGCTGCGAACCGCGGGGGCTTAAGTCGATGTGACCGCACAACGTGCGCTCGTCGGGCGAGTTCGCGCGCTTCGCGTAAGTGTCATAGTGATCGGCCAGGAATTTCTCGGCCATCTTCAGGTCGATCTTGCCTCTGTACTCCGTCATGAGTTCATCCCAGCGTTTGTGCCGCGCGTTCGCGCTGATACTCATGTCGTGAACCGGGAACGCTGGCGCCTCGTCGTGGATCAGCGCCGGGTCGATCGGAAAATTCGAGCCGACGAAATATCCATCTTTAGTCCGCGCCAGCGTCACGTGCTTCAGTCCGAGTTCGAGCCGCGCGATCTCGTTGGTCTTGCGGTCGGCGACCAGCCACGTATTCGCGTAGCCCCCGTTGTCGCCGTCCTGCATGATCCGGGCAAAGTCGTCGATCGAAGAACTGTACTGCATCGCCTTCCGCGCCCGCACAAATTCCGGCACACCGTTTGGGTCGAACGCATCGAAATACCCGATCGTCGTCTCCGTTATGATGATTCCCCCGTTGTTCTCGCCGAAGTCGTCGCCGCTGTGGATCAAACCCGGCATGCCGTCCATCAGGATCCGATAGCCGGAGGTAGGGACGATATCGAAAATCACGTTCCAGCGCGATCCTTCCTTGTATTCGGTCCAGTTGTTGTGCGCGATGACGATCCGCCCGTCCTTCGTGTAGCTGCCCGTCGCTACGAACGCGCTGCAGTGCTCTGGCGTCGGGCGCGGCGCCGCGAACGCCACCTTGTGCGTACGGTCGTACCAGTTCGTGTAATACGGGCTCAGCTCCAGCCATGCGTTATAGGCCACCAGGTCCCACAAATCCATCTCCGCGCCCTGGGCATGCAGACCTTCGACAATGCCCTTCAGCTCCGCCCGGTACTCCTTGTCGACGTGCGGCCATAAGACGTTCTGCGCCGCGTCCCGGAAAAATGCCCAGTCTTTCTTGCCATCGTGCGTAAGTCCCGCCTTCACCACCCGGAAGCCGTCCTGAATTTCCGGCGCTAGAAGATATCCGTGCTGAAAACCGATGGTTGACGGATCGCCTTCCAGGTGGACAAAAATCCAGTCGTTTTGCGGTTCGCGGCGAAACGCGTTATGCAGGCGAGGGTCGGCTTGCGTTTCCCGAGCCGCGGGGGTCCAAGCCCAGGCGGAGGCGGACAAACAAAAAGCGAGAAGGCAGCGGATCCCCATATTTCCCAGAGAATAGCAGCTTTGTTTCCTCGGCAGGGGATTGCAATATGGAGCACGGCGTGCGCATCCTACGTGCATGATCCGGTGGCTCACGCTGGCCGGCTTGCTCCTCAGCGGCGCCATCGGCGCTCCGTTGATTGGCGATAAGCTTCCACCACTTCAGGGCAACTACTTAACAGGAACAAGAGCCGAGTTGCCCGAAGACCTGCGAGGCAAAGTGGCGCTTCTGATCGTAACGTTCAGTGATGGGGCCTTGGCGAACGCCCGCAAATGGAAGAGCGCTTTCGATGAAAAGACCGCGGGGCAGCCCGGAGTTTTTTCGCTCGAAGTGTTTCTGCTCAACCCGGAAAACCGCGTCGCCCGGGCGCTGATCCTCACGAAATTGCGCCACACCATGACACGCCGGGAGGAGCGTCGCGCCATCGTGGCGTTTGCGCCCGAAGACGAGTGGAAGCGGCGCCTCGGCTTCTCCACGGGGAATGCGGCTTGTGCGGTTCTCCTCGACGCCACGGGGACAGTACGGGGCGTCTACCGCGCCACCGGACCCGACCAGCGTGCGGCACAAGTGGCCAGGGCGGCGGAGACCGTGCGGGCCCTTCGCAAACCCGGAAAAAAGCCCCCGCGCGGGCTATAAAAGCCGCCCCGTTCCTGGGATGATGAAAGCAGTGCGCCGCGAGACGCTGCTCGATTTCTTCGACGACTTCGCGGCGAGTCCCGCCGAGTTCCTGATTCACGACGACGGCTTACGGACCCGCCGCTTTACCTACGC
>JAJYKC010000179.1 GCA_021788955.1 Acidobacteriota bacterium | reverse complement strand
CAGCCCTCCCTGCCCCGCCGTGAAGCTGACGCTATCAAGTAAGTCCGCTGCCTGCCCGGTGAACTGAAACTCGTGATAGTCGCCGTTCACTTTCATGTCAAGCTGATTAACCGCGGCGCCAGTTAACACTCGTTGCAGCGCCGTCGTCGGATCCCAGTAGTCATAAACCGTCACGCTCGGCAACGCGTTCGCCGGCTGAAACGTCGTCGTCGCGCCCGCCGTCGCATCCGCCGGTGGCGGGATCACAAACGGCGCGTTCACTACCACCGCGGTCGCGCTCGCCACCGCCGCCACAAACCGCATCTCTCCACCCACCGTGATCGCCTGCCCCGGCGCCAAACCGTGCGGCGCCGCGAACGACACCGTCGTCGAACCGGGCGCCACCGTCACGGCGCCACCTGCCCATAACCGCGGTGCTCCGCCCAATGCCGCCTGAAACAGTGGCGTGTGCGGAGGTGGCTGCGTCTGCTGATCCCAGGCCGTCAGATAAGTCGTCAGTCCGAACGCCGTCGACCGCCGCAGTCCCGCCGGATCCCCTGGATATCCCCGCGTCCCCGTCTTGTCCTTCCGCTTCGGACGCTCCGTCTTCTGCTTTGCCAGCAGCCTCACCGCCGGGATCCGGCTCTGCGCCGTCACCGGCGCCGCGTTTCCGTAAGCCGCTTCCACCGCCGTGTAGAACCGGTTGTTATTCGATGAAATATACGATGCCATCTGCCTTCTCCTGTGCCCGCTACAGGCTCGCCTCCAGCGCAAACGTAATCTTCGCCGTCTGCAACAAATTCTTGCCGCCGTGTTTTACCGGACCATAGCTCACCTCGTAGCCGCCGCCGAACAAAATCCCTCCGCCCCAGTCCCCGCGGTTCATGTCCAGCACTCGCGTCACAGCTTCCACGTAAAGCTGCATTAGCGTCTCCAATTGCCCCAGCCGGTCTCGCGAAACACGCACTTCCACAGCCATCAACGCCTGCCCGGAAAACGTCCGGAACTTCTCCCGAAGCTGGTTCGCCACTCGCTCGCAGTAAATGTGGATCGACGGATACTTCGCCACCGTCGCCTTCTCGGCGATCTCCGGCATCACGTTCTGCACGATGATCTGCGCCGGACCTACCACCGGCAGTAACTCGCTCGACAGGGCCGAAATCGCCGCTACCGCCCCCGCCAACCCCGGTGTCCCCTGCATCAGCGCCGCCACCTTCCCCGTCGCCACGCTCGCTACTTGCGCCATCGTTTCTCCTTTAACCTCGAGGCAGCACCCGGTCGTTCATCACGTAGTAATCCGGCGTCTGCCCGTTCCCCGGCGTGCGCCCCGTCACTAACCCGCTTCCCTGCACCGTCCATCCCTGACTTAGTCCCAGCGGCGCCGCGTTCTGCAGCGTGCACACCTGCGGACCGCTCCCCGCATACACGTTCCACCCCGTCGCAAACTTCGGAGCCGCCGTCGGCGCCACCGTAATCTGCACCCCAGGCGCCGTCACTGCCGTTGCCAGCGGCCCGGCAACGCTCTCCTGCCCAATCTGGTTTACCCACGTCGTCTGGAAGAAAAACGTCCCGCCCGGCCCCGTCCCCGGCTGCTCCGCCACCGCCGGCATCCCCGGTACCGGCAGCGGATACCCCACTACACCCACGCCGATCAGATAGATCATTTCCTTGGCGTTCTGTTCCAGCGTCGAGTATTCCTGCCACTTTTTCTGATACCGGTCGTTCAACTGGTTGTTGTACGCGTCCCGGTACACCAGCGCCAGAGTCTTCAACACATGCCACTGCTTCAGTGGTTCGGTCGCCACCACGTCCCCCATCCCGATCTCCCGCCGCAGCATGTCCTGCGGGTCGATCCAGTTCGTAAAGGGGCTCCGTGTCTCCTGCCGCAGCAGCAGCGCCAGCAGCCTCGTCCCGATCTCGGTCTGCGCCAGCGCCATCTTCCCCGTCAGGTCGATCTGCTCCTCCGCCGCCAGCGCCAGTATCCCGTTCTCGTACTTCACCAGGTCCGTGTCCAGGCTGATCGGGCCGTCCGTAAACAGTGCCATGACGCCCTCAGTCCTTGGCCGGCTTCCGCGGCTTCGCCGGCTCGATCGTCTGCGGCACGAAGTTCACCAGCAGCCGCCCGGCTAACTCCCGCTCCTCCGCCTCCAGCCGCGCCCGCTCTCTCGCCTCGCGGTATTCCTTCACTTCGGTTTCGTTCGCCAGACGTCCCCGCCCTTCCACGATCATCCGCGCCGCCAGCTCGCGCGACACTTCGGTCAGCACCCCGGCGCGTCCGCCCTCCGGCGTCTCCAGACTCGATATGATCGCGAACGGACTCGCAATCTCCCGCTCCTTCTGCCGCATCTTCTGGTAGAAACTCTTCACGTCCATCTCGCACTCTCCTCGCCTTCCGTTCCCACGCCCGGACAAAAAAAGGGGAGCCGCAACTTACGGCTCCCCATCCATGTCACCTACCCTGTCACCCGTCTTACTACTGACTTACTAGCTTTCCACCTGAACGGCGAAACCGTTGCGCAGAGCCGCGCAGCCGTACAGCACGTCCACCGTGAACTGCTGCGCCAGCGTGTTCGGCTGGTAGCTCATCACCACACGCAGGCCGAAGTTGCCCAGCTCCGCGTACTCCGCCACCGCGCCCGTACCCGGAAGCGGCTTCGGCAAACGCCGGATCACCAGACCGATCGCATCCCGCGTGAACGCCAGGTTGTGCGTCGCCACAGGCGCCGTCCCGGTCTTCGGCACGAACTGCGAACGGAAGATGTAGAAGTCCTTCATCTTGCCGACCGTGCCGTTCACCAGCGCCCGCAGACCCGCCTCACCCGCCGTGTAAAACTCGCTGAAGCGCGGAATCTGGCGCAGCGCCGAATAAGCATTCGAGTCCACCACCAGATACTTGTCCATCGCCGAAGGAACCTGCGCCTGGAACAGCGTCGTCTCCGCCTGGTCGACCAGCGCTTCCGTCGGAGCCACGCCCGGCGTACCCAGCACCTGGTTCGACGTGAACTGCGGATAGAGGTTCAAAAGATCCCCCTCAATCCGCTGCGCCAGCGCAATTACCGCCGGCTGCATGTACAGCTTCAGCAGATCCGGCACCGCCAGACACTTCGTCACGTCCGGAATCTGGAACGTGGCCTCCACATGCGTGTTCAGAACGATCTGCGCGTTCCCCAGGTTCGGGTTCTGCGGTTGCACCGTCCCGCCCTCCGCAATGTTGTTGGCAACCAGCGTCGGAGGAATCGGCACGTTCACCGTGTCCCCCGTATTTGCCAGCACCGGCTCGTAGTCGCGGTTCACGAGGTTACCCATCACCAGGTTCCCCATGAGCGCCGGCAGCGCTTCCGCCGCCACCAGCTTCACGATCGCCGTTGCGACATTCGTTGAAGTAATGATGCCCATTGGCTTCTTTTTCTCTCTCCTTGTTTGTCTCTAGCGGCACAGCTTCGCCGCACCGCGCGGCCCGCTTATCCGAGCCCTTTCCCGCGACTCGCTCACCGGCCCTTCAGGGTCTGTGACGCCACCCGCGAGATTTCCTGACGGATCCGCTCCATCTCCTCCGGGTCCATCCCCGGCCGGATCTGATCCAGCGATATTCCGCCCCCTCCCGGCGCCGCCTTCGGCGCCGATCCCACACCCGATCCGCCGCTGATCCGGGCCGGCAACAGCTCCGGATTCTCAGCCACAAACTGGGTGAGAAACTCTTTCATTCCGACTTCTCCCGACCCGCCTCGCACCACCAGCCGCCCGTCTTCGGCCCGCTGAATGTCTTCCTTCACCACGCGATACGCCAGGTCCACTTTCGCCACGCCCAGACGCTGCAGCTCCGCCCGGATCGCCGCGCTCCGCTCCGCCTCCTCCGCCACCGCCCGCGTCCGCCGGTTCTCTTCCACCAGCTCGTTCAGCCGCCGCTCCAGAGCCTCCCGCCGCTTCCGCTCCTCCACTAACTCCACCTTGTAAGCCGGCTCGGCCTTCCGCCGTTCGCTCTGAGCGAACTCTTCCACCGCGCTCCGCACAATCGCCGCGATGTCCACGTTCCCATCACTCGTTCCCGCGGCCTTCTTGCTCTCGTTTTCGTCCATTCCCGTCTGCCTCCTCGTCTCTCGCTCCCAACTAACTCTGCTGCTCGATCTCCCGGACTATCCGGTCCTTCGTCTCCTGCGGCGCATCGCTCAGATACTGCAGCGCCAGCGTCTTGTAAACTTCTTTCTTCAGCGTCGGCGACTCGATCCCCATCCCCAGTAACTTCTGCGCTTCCGCTAACTGCCCGCCGAAATCCCCGATCTGAAATTCGTCCATCCCCGTCACGCTCACCGCCACGCTGTCTTCCCGCGCCGCGTCTACCGCCTTCAGCACTCGCTTCATCGCTTCCTTCACCGCATCGCCGTAAGCCCGCAGCACTTCCTCCGTGATCGCGAAATCCCACTGTTTGCTCACCCCGCTCTGCGTTCCCCCGCCCCCCAGCGGACCGCCCGATTGCATCAGCCAGCAAACCCGGTAAATCTCGTCCCTGAGCCGCTCTAGGTTCGCGTGCGCGATCTGGTATACGTTCCCCTGCGGCTCCGTCCACCCGAATTTATCCTGCGGCCCAAGCTGGATGTAGTAACTCTCGCCCACCATCTGGTTCCACTCGCGCTCCGAGTAAATCACCGGCATCGCGAACAGCCCCATCGTCAACGCCCAGCTCAGCGCGTTCGACTTATTAAAATGCTCCAGTTGCAGCAACCCCGCCCGGTTCATCAGCCACAGTCCCTCGGGCACCGCCAGGTCGAACACCGGCACGCATCGCAGCTTCGCCAGCCCGTGCCGGCCGCTCGCCTTCAGCTCAACCTTTCCGGGGTGCCCTCCATCCTCCAGGCCTTCGAACATCCCCCAGCTCTCCTGCGGCTTCATCCGCTCCCACACCTGATATTTCTCGCGGTCGTAGTAAAGCCACCGGGTAAGCACCTGCCACTTACTTTCTTCCACCTTCGGCTTCACGATCTGCGTCGTCCGCAGCACCACCCACTCGTACCGCCCGTGCTCGTCGAGGCTCCAGTTAATCAGCTCCTGCGGCGAGTACCCGGCCAGATACGCCCGTGAAGCGCCGCCCGCGTCCTCTTCCGCCCGCGTCTCCATCGGCCGGTCCACGCGCGGGAAATCCACCACAATGTGGCTCCGCCCGAATACTGCTGCCTCAATAAACCGCGCCCGGAAAAACTCCGCAAACGACGTTCCCTTCCGGTCGCAGTCATCCATGAACTCGTTGTAGAACCTTCGCGACGCCTCGAACCCGCCTTCGAACGCCACCACCGGCTCCCGCCGGAACAGCGTCGCCGTGTACCAATCCACGATCGACCCCGCGTGGTTCTCATAGAACACCCGCAGCAGCCGTTCGGCATACACATCCCGCGGCTCCTTCTGCCGCGGCACCAGATACCGCTCCGCGTAAGCCTTCAACTGGTCCCCGCCGGCATATAAGTCCGCGTACGTCTTCCACGTTTCCCGCCGCCGCCGGTAATCCGGATGCTCCCGGTGTATCTCTCTCTGGCTTTCCTGTGTAAGTTCGTTCGTCATTGGTCGAATCTTTCCCGCACTTAAAACAGCCTTTCGCTCTGCATCCCAAACGGCGGCTGCGGCTTGCACTCCCACCACACCAGGTATCCGAGCGCGTCCGACAAGTGCGTCCGCCGCGGGTCCCGGTCCTTGTCGATCACCATACTGTCCGGCTTGTACATCACTTCCTCCAGATCCACGATCGTCTCCTTGCACTTCGGATCCAGATACAACTCCGTCTCTCCCGTCGCCGACCGCATCTTCGCGTTCATCAACATCACCCGCTCCCGCACCAGCGGGTTCGAATTCGGCACGCGAAATTCCAACTGCCGGAACCCCTCCCGCACGAAGAACTTCTTCACCATGTCGTAATCGCTCGTTCCGCTCGTCTGCCGCCGCGACCCCGACGCATCGCCGTAAATCACCAGCGGCGCCGGATGAAACCGGTGCCGGTCATGAAACTCCTCGCACGCCTGTACTGTCGACGCCCGGCTCAACACAATCTCGTCCAACACCCTCACCTCATCGCCTAC
>JAJYKC010000178.1 GCA_021788955.1 Acidobacteriota bacterium | reverse complement strand
TCGGACGACTGCTTCGATTACTCGCCCAGTAACCCGAAGTCCACCTCCGGCAGCGGGCTGTTGGGCACGGGGCCGCGGGGCGCAGCTGCGGATCGCGGCAAGAATCATGATTCGTGGCAGACGACCCGGCGCAACGCCAATAACCTCGAGGGCCGTCACGGCGGGATCGCGCGGCCCAGCAACGTCATCGAGGTGAAGACGGAGAGCAGTCAGGGCAGTCACTCCGCTCCATTCCCGCGCGCTCTAGCCGAGTTCTTCGTGAAAGCGTTCTCAGATCCGGGCGACCTGATCTTCGATCCGTTCCTCGGGAGCGGAACCACCATCGCCGCGGCCCAGGTACTCGGGCGTAAAGGATACGGCTGCGAGATCTCGCCCGCGTATTGCGACGTGATTCTGCGCCGCATCCAGGAACTGGCCCACACCGAGCCGGTGCTTGCCGGGACCGGTGAGCCGTTCAGCGAAGTTGCGGCGAGCCGCGGAGTCGCCGTGGCGTAGATCGCCAGCAAAGTTCAACTCACACCAAAAGGAGAAATGTAGTCATGCCGGAAGTCGACACCCCGAACAACGGGGAACGTGAATTTGAAACCGGGACGGATGAGTTCTTCAAGGCTCACTCCGAACTGACCGCAGCCAACACCAAGCGAACCTACGACGCCTACCAGGATCTCGATCTGGTTATCGCGCGGCGTTCGCAGTTGCAGTTCGACCAAATCCAGAACGTCGCTCTCCAGGCGCTGCAGAACAGCGTCGAGACCGCGAACATGGTCGCGAAGCAGGCCATCCGACATGCCGATGTCGCGGCCGATGCCCTTTGGACCGACGAGTTGAACCCCATAACTCGCGGTTCGGGCGCCAACCTGACCGCCGGCGCCGTACCGGCCAACCGCGCCACGGACGTGTCCGCGGCCGGCGTGGGCGTGGACGCGCAGTCGGTGGCTGCGGCCGTCGCCAAGCAGGTGGACGCGACGATCACGCCGGTGCTCGCGACCCTGCAGCAGATCGTGCAGGCGCTCACCACGGCCACGACCTCCATCGCGAACGTGGTCAACCAGGCGCAGCCGAAGACCGCTGCGTAGACAATCCCTCCGCAGTCCGGGCGGCGTCCGCATCCCCGAGGGCGCCGCCCCTCCTTATCGAGCACGCTCCCATGAAAGCCAGCATCACGGAACGGCTTCGCGATCTGTTGGTGCAGTTGTGGCCGATTGAGCGCCTGATTCCTTACGCCAGGAACGCTCGCACCCACAGTGAGGAGCAGGTTGCGCAGGTCGCGGCCAGCATCCAGGAATTCGGGTGGACCAACCCAATCCTTATTGGCGGCGACGGCGTGATCATCGCCGGCCATGCCCGCCTGGCCGCCGCGCGCAAGCTGGGGATGACCGAGGTGCCCGTCATCGTTCTGGACCACCTGTCCGAAACGAAGCGCCGCGCCCTGATCCTGGCCGACAATCGTCTGGCGCTCAATGCCGGGTGGGATGAGGAAATGCTCCGTGTCGAACTCGAGTCCCTGAAGGAGGATGACTTCAGTCTCGACATCGTGGGTTTCTCCGACGCGGAACTCGAGGCGCTGCTCCAGGAACCGGAACAGGTAACCGAGGGCCACACCGACGAGGATGCAGTTCCGGAAACGCCGGAATCCGCGCTCAGCGTTCCCGGCGATATATGGGTGCTGGGCTCGCACCGACTCCTCTGCGGCGATTCCACCCAGATGGAATCCGTGGAGAAGGTCCTGGCCGGCGGCCTCGCAGACGTGGCCTTCTTCGATCCACCGTACAACGTAAACTACGGCGCCACGATGAAGGACAAGCTTCGCGGAAAGGCGCGTCCGATCAAAAACGACAACCTGGGCGACGGCTTCGCGCAGTTCCTGAAGGACGCCTGCATCAACGTTCTAGCGGTCACGAAGGGCGCCATTTACATCTGCATGTCGTCTTCCGAATTGCACACGCTGCACCGCACGTTCACCGAGGCGGGAGGGCACTGGTCCACGTTCGTGATCTGGGCGAAGAACACGTTCACGATGGGCCGTTCCGATTACCAGCGGCAGTACGAGCCGATCCTGTACGGCTGGAAGGAAGGCACGGACCATTTCTGGTGCGGCGCGCGTGATCAGGGCGATGTTTGGTTTGTGAAGAAGCCGGCAACCAATGATCTGCACCCCACCATGAAGCCCGTGGAGCTGGTGGAGCGGGCGCTACGCAATTCCAGCAAGACCCGCGACACCGTGCTCGATCCGTTCGGCGGGTCCGGCTCGACGTTGATCGCGTGTGAGAAGGCTGGCCGGCAGGCACGGCTGATCGAGTTGGAGCCGAAGTACGTGGATGTGATCATTCGCAGGTGGCAGGAATTCGCCGGCCAGCAGGCGCGGCACGAGCAATCCGGCCGCACGTTTGACGATCTGGCAGGAGGAGTTACCAGAGAGGCGGCCTGAAGCGGAACCGCCGCCCGTTTCCAGGCGGCGGTGCGAGATTGGCGGTTGGCATCGACCTACTTGGTGGCGTGGTAGGTCCGTTCCCCGGTGGCGTTCTTGGTGGATTCGATGTTGAGGCCCAGCTTCTTGGCGGCGATGCTGATGAAGCCGCGCACGGAGTGCGCTTGCCACGATGTGGTTTCCATAATCTCCGCCAAAGTCGCGCCGCCCTTGCGGCGCAGCATCTCGATCACGATGGCCTTCTTACTGCCCTCGCGCGCCGCGTCCTTGGCCCTGGCGGCCTGGGTTGCCTTGGCCGTCTTCGGCGCAACCTGGGCGCCTTTCCGCGCGCCCTTCGCGGCCTTGGGGTTGCTAGCGGCTTCCTCCGGCGCGGTGTCCGATTCGGCGGCGCCGTCCAGCTTCTGGATGGCGTTCCAGATCCGTTTCACCGCCGTCTTGCGGTCCGTGAACTTCTTGACCGGCTTCAGGTCGGCGCCGAATCCGGCGACGCCGGCGAAGGAGTTCCACACGTTGACCAGCCGCTCGGCGGGCCAGTCGGTGGCGCGGTTGGCCAGGTCCTTCTCGCTGGCGAATTGTTGTTGGCCTTCCGGCACGCTGTCGGCGGTGGGGAAGGCGGTAATGGCGTTCTCGCTGTCAATTGCGAATAATCGTGGCATCTTCTTTCTCCTGTTGATCTGCGGGGCGGCGCAGGCGGGCCGCCGACCGGATACGAATCTCGCGTCCGGTTGCCAGATTGGTTCCGCTCCACCCGCCGTAAGGCGATTCGGCGGTGATGCGCACTTTGGCCAGCACGCCGCTGACCTTGACGATGTAGGTATCTCCGATCTGAACCTGGGCTTTTTTCATGAGCCTCCTTCACGTCCGCAAGCCCGCCGGGACCGGGCGGGTGCGGGCGGGCATTCGGTTTGTCTATGGAAGGTTGGCGGCGCTGATAGTGCTGGCCAGGCGGTAGTCGCCGTCGCTGCCCTGCGCCCAGACCTTGTACTCGTAGGGGCAAATGCCGGGATCGCCACCACGATCAAGCTGCTTCCGGCGGTAGGCCATGTTGCTGGCAGCGATCTCGCGTGCTTCGTTGATGCTGACCACCACACCGACCGGCTCGTACCGGCCCTCTTCGTCCTCGGCGACCAGCATCGCCAGCCCCAGCTCCGTGTCGTCCTTGATCTCAATCGCGAACCCAGGCGTCGCGTTCGTTTTGGTCTGTTTGCTTCGGGCCATCTGCTTATCTCCTTGCATCGACATGAATCCCTCTTCTTGCGGAAGGATGCAAGCGCAATCCGCCGATCTTGCGAAGATTCTTGCGATGGAAAGGCGATGATCACCTCTCTCGAATGGAAGGCGAATCCATGGCGCTGACACTCCAACAGCTCCAGGCCAACCTGGATGCCGTCAATCAGGCGATTGGCGATCCCACGCTGAAGGTTCGATTTCCTGATGGGCGCGAGGTGACCTACCGTTCCGTGGATGAGCTCCGGAAAGCAAAGGCCGAAATCGAGGAGGACATTCGCGAGCTTCAGGGCGGGAGCGGAAGCCGCGTCCGATTCGCGCAGCACAAGCGCGGCGACGGCCCCACGGGGCCGAGCCTGTACGACATACCGGGAGGTTGGTAAGCCATGACAGGATGTCAGCATTGCGAGGGCCTGGCGATTGAAATTCGAGAGACGCGGTCGCTCGTGGAGCGCCTCCTTGCGGAGACCAGCGCGACACGAACGCTTGTAGCGGGAATGGAGAAGACCCTGCTGGGCGATGGACAGCCTGGCCGGTGTGCGCAGCAGGGCGACCGGATCGCGCGACTGGAGCGATGGCGCTCATGGCTCGCGGGCGCGCTGGCAGTCCTCGGCGCCCTCTGGGTCGCTGCCACCACGGTATTTGCCGCGGTGATCGCGGAGAAGCTGAAGAAAGGATAAGCAGATGAGCGTTACGGAGATCGCGGACGCACTCGAACGCGCGCCCAGGCAAGGCAGCACCGTCGATACGCCCGAGGGATCGCGGTACGCGGCCTTCAGCGATACGTTGCTGCAGCAGTTCACGCGGGAGCTTCGCATGGCTGCGGCCGAGCGCCCCGATGCCGAGGCCCTCGGCGGCCAGCGGGATCGCAGATGAATATCATCCGCCGGGTATTGCGCGTCCTACGGGAGTCCTGGTGGGGAGGGCTTCCAAAGAGCCTGGTGACGCTCGCAAACGAGCGTCGCACGTACCCCAGGCTCAAGACCTCGAACCTGTACGTCGTCGAGGTGGATTTTCAGATTTCGCCGGAGGCTTACGACGGCCTCCAGACGCACCTCGATTTGATCCGCGCCAAGTACGATCTCGACTTCTTGATCCTGGAGCCGGGATTCAAGCTGAAGCGATTCGATGACTACTAGCCCGGTGCCCGCATCGCACCAAATCATCCCTATGCTCCGGCGGGATTGGAGTGCGCCCTCGGCCAACTCCGGCCGCTACGCCGTACAGCGCGCGGTAGCGGAGCTCGTGGATGGCTACCGCCGACGCCACGCCGAGCGCTTCCGGTACGAAGGCGCCACCGCTGGCCGGCGCGCCTATGGCTGGTACGCCGCATCGACCGACGCCAATGTCGAGTTGATGGGAGCGCTGATCTGGCTCCGCAATCGCAGCCGCGATCTCGTCCGCAACAATCCTTATGCTGCCAATGCAATTACCACTCTGGCGGGCAATGTGGTCGGAACTGGGATCGTGCCCAAGGCCAAGACGGGCAACACCGGCATCGACAAAATCATCGATACCGAGTGGCCGTTCTTCGCCGAGGCCTGCGATATCCCGCAACGCCTGGATTTCTACGGCATGCAGACGCTCACGGTCCGCACCATGGTCGAGAGCGGGGAGGCAATAGTGCGGTTCCGGCCGCGGCAGGTGGATTCCGGGCTGCGGATTCCGCTCGAGCTCCAGATGCTCGAGGCGGATTTCCTCGACCAGGCCCGCACCATGGGCCTGGTGAACGGCCACGTCATGGAGGGCGTTCAATTCGACGAAGAGGGTCACCGCGTGGCGTACTGGCTGTTCAGCTACCACCCTGGTGGTGTGCTGATCCTGAATCCGCGTGGCGGCATTGTGAGCCAGCCCGTGCCAGCCGAACAAATCATGCATGTCTACCAGGTGCTCCGGCCCGGCCAGGTCCGTGGCGTGCCGTGGCTGGCACCCGTCATGATGGCCATTCGGGATCTGGACGATTACTGCGATGCGGAGCGGGTGCGGAAGAAGATCGAAGCCTGCGTTACGGCGTTCGTGACCCAGCCGGAGGGCGAGCAGGGTGAGGCGCTGGGCATTGCGGGTACGGATCCATCAAGCGGCCTTCCCGTGGAGACCTTCCAGCCTGGCCAAGTGGAATATTTGAAGCCTGGCCAGGACGTGAAGTTCAACAACCCGGCGCCAGCGGGTGGCTATCGCGAGTATAAGATGACGGAGCTCCAGGGGATCATGGCGGGCATCGGCCTGCCCTACGAGCTTGGCACCGGCGACATGTCGCAGGTGAATTATTCCTCCTGGCGTGGCGGCATGCTGGGCTTCCGCAACACCGTGGAAAATTACCGGTGGCTCACGCTCATTCCGCTCTTCTGCATGCCGGTGTGGCGGCGATTCATCGATGTGCTGATCCTGCAAGGGAAGATTCCGGCGTCAGC
>JAJYKC010000177.1 GCA_021788955.1 Acidobacteriota bacterium | reverse complement strand
TCGCTGCCAGGCAGGATACCGTAGTCCGACTGCGGAAACGGCAGCACGTTCAGGTGATCGCAGTTAGTCGGCTGGCAGTTCAAATCGCCGGCCGGAACCGTCGAACTCAACGGATACACCGGCAGATACATCGGCGCCTGGGCTTTCGCGTTCGCCATGGACGGCAATGGAGCCTTCAGCGGTGTAAGTAGGTAGATCCCGTTGCCGTTCGAATCGTCAAAGGCCGGCTCCACCTCCGCCTGCCCGAACTTGCGCTGGCCGCTGTCAAAAGTTACCGCTTTCGTAGTCGCCGTCAGGCTTAGCACCGCAACGGCCAACGAACTCACACAAACGCTGAAAATCACGATTCTCTTCATGCACCCTCCTCTAGGCTCATTAAGATTAACTTTGTTTCGCCGAATTGGCAATGTCTAATTTGACATGCGGGAGCTGCGTGCCGGTCCTGATAGGCATAGGACTCACTCGGAAAACACCGGTAACCACAGCCCGTATGTCAGATAGCAATTGTGCGGTAAATAGTAGGAGAAGGTCCAGTACTAACTGGTCTTCTCTCGAGTGGGCGTTGGGAGCCGGCTCCAGAGCCGGCTCCAGATAGGAGCCGTGAACCAACCGAACCGTGATCAGGTCCACCGTCACCCCGTCCACGTCCAGATCCAAAGTGTTTTCGCAATAAATGCCGTCGGCCACCTCGCGCGTGAATCCTCATGCGTCGGAAAGGCCAACATTCCCTTGATCGGCGATCGAATCCCTTGCGCCGCCGCGCAGTTCGGGGCTCTGCGCAGTAACGAGGCCGGCATTCGTGGAGGCCCCTGGTGCACTGTCATGCTCGAATAACTCGATTTGTCCAGTACCAGATGATTGACGCACTAAGTCGCGGGGATAAATCGTGTCGTTCGAGGCAGTGTCAAGGCCATGCTGCTCGCCCCGCGGATCTCCGAGCGAATAGTGGGCCGTGTAACTCTTTTCGCGCTGTAAGTCCGAGTACGGCTTCTCAAATGCCGGATCTACGGGTAAGTCTGTAGTGGTGCGCCCGCATGCGTGTGGATCGAGGATCCACCCGCTTCGCGTTTGTAGCGCAGGATACAGGTGCCGTTCCGCCGTTCCAGTCCCAGCCACCTGCGTCTGCGGTGCCGGTACCGGATCGGGCGTAGCGCCTTCTCATTCCGCAAGGCCGCAAGCTATGCCTGCCCGTCTGCCGGATTCTCGAAAAGCGCCACCAGCGCCGCCGGCATGTGCTGCCGTGCGTCCGCATCCAACCCAAGCCGGAACAGCGCATCGGGTATCGGCTGGCCATTAATCGCCGCTTGCAGGCCCGCCGGACGGAGCATCGCACGAACCTCGTCCAGTCAAATCGTGCCCTGCATCATTTACGTATTCAACGAGAAGTACGCAAGCGGCGGCGGAGCCACTCCGATCGGCCCCACGGCTTCGTCCTCCCGTTGCCGGAACGTCACTGGCACCGAGCGTGGCGCCGTCTGCACGGCCGGTGCACGCATCGTCGCGGCGAGAGACGGAGAGTTCACGTTCGGATACATCGCCGACCGGATCAGTCCGGCGCAGTACTTCTGATTGGGGTTGAGGATCCCGACGTCGCCCTCCTCCACCAGATAAACCGCCTTCGCTACCTGGTCGAAGAATCGATTGATCTGCGTCGCCGGAGCGGTCGTTAACACCCGCGTCGAAAACAAAGTCCGCCACGCGGCTCTCAGCCGCCGCCTACATGCTATAGAAAAACTCTTCTCTTACGATTTTCCCATCCGCTACCTTGTAGACGCCGATCTCCTCCATCGTAAACCGCCTGTTCTCGGGCTTGAACGTAGCCTCCATCTTGAAGGTCACCGCGAACTGCGGACCCGCCACCAGCGGCCCCTCCACCTTCACCGAATGGACTTCATGGTTGGCCGTCCACCACTCCCCCTTCGCCTTCACCGCTTCAATGCCCTTCGACTCGCGCGACTGTCCCGGCGGCGCCCCGGCCTCCATACTCACGATCTCCGGGGAATACAACTCCATGCCCGCCTCCATGAACTTCCCTTGCGAGCACAGATTCACCAGCCTGTCCGCCACTTCCTGCGTCGTCATCCATTTCCTCCCGTGCGCTTCCTCGGCGCACGCTCCCACGCTAACACACCGCCTACGGCGCCGAACTAAGTCCCCCCGGGCCTCACTGTCTTCCAGATAACTTCATCGTCCCGAAACCAGGTCGGCGTCTTCTTCGCCCAACTCGTCGCTCCCTAACGCCGGTGCAAGAGCCGGAATGCCGCCCGCGTCGTCTTCCACGTCTCCGGATCCGCGCACCCGTAATGCCCGGCCCGAACAAGCCAGTAAAGCGCCTCCGGAACACTCGCGTCATCGCCGTGCGCCCTCGCATACTCGAACACAATCCCACCCAGGAAATTCGCCGCCGCGCCCAACCCGTCTAACTTCTCCATCTCCCTCGCCGAGAAACGCCGCTTTTCCGGCCGCCACCGGCGCCTGCCGGACGATCCCTGTCGCGTAATAAGGCCGCGCCTCGGGCCGATGCAGCAGCAAAAACGCCGCCGCGAACCGCTTCCCCGCGCGGTCCCTCGCCTCCAAATTCGCCCTCGTCAGCGTACTGTCGTCCATCTTCCTCGCAATTTCCGAAAGATCCTCGCCCAACATGAGCCCGCGCGTGAAGGCTGTCACCAGCGCTTCGCGTTCTAACTCCGGCGCCAGTTCTCCACCCAGCACCGCCTCTTTCAAGTAACGATACGGTGTCTCCCGGTTAAGAACCTGCGTCGCGTCCGAATCGAGTAACTCGGCCGTCCCCGCCGGCGGCTTCAGATCCATTAGGAAGTTCGGCGCTTCATCGGCATCGATCTGCAACGGCACCAGCACCGCTTGCAACGCGCCGCTCCCCAATACCGCGTCCAGGCCCTCCCGAGCCCGCCGCGTCACTGCCACGTCGGCGTGCTCAAGCGCCGCGATCAACCACGCCACGGACCGCGTCGCCCGCCATCGTTCTACGCAGTATCCGAACTCCACACCACGCGACTGAAACGGGAAAATCCAGTCCGTCACATCCGGATCGCGAAACAAACTCGCATCGGCCGGTGGACTATGCGCCGGCTCGTATGCGCGTTCGGATCCCCCTGCCGCTTGCTCGAAACCAGCCGCCCTAACTCGCGAAAGTAGTCTTCATTCCTTGCCTGAATCCCCACGCGTCGGAGCAGGTTCTTGGTTATGCCGTGAAGCGCCGCGAGCGCAAGATCGGAAAGCACGCTCCGCGCTTCGCTCTGGAACGCGTCGGCTTTCATCAGCAACATCGTCCGCAGCACCACGTAACGCGAAATCGTCCGCCACGGCGTGCCATCCTCCTGCGCGATCCGCCGGAACCCCTCCAGGGCCTCCGAGTAGCTCCCTGGATAAAAGTAAGGCGCCGCGATTCGGTAAGCGTCCCAGGCGAAGTTCAGCGCGAAGCTGTGCGTCTCCGGGTCATATGCCAACTGCCCGCCACCGCGCCGGCCAGTCGATCGTGATCCCGTCCCGCTCATCCATTCCGACGCCGTCCAGGTACCGATAGGCGACGACAAGATACGAGCGCGCGAAAGAAATCCGGCGCGCAAGCCCGCGCAAGCCGCCATCCGGCCCCCGCACCCACCAGAGCAATTGCCACCGCACACAGCAGCCGCTTTACGCCAAGTACTCATCGAGAGCCTTCATTAGTAACTCAGGCGGCCACTGATTTCTCTCCGGAATGAAATAAGTACGCTCGCCGTTCCTCGGCCGCGCCGCCGGACTCCCATAGTTCGGGCCCACTGTGACGCCCAGACCGCCTCGGCATCCCTCAAAAATGAATTCGCCGCCGCACCACGACACCAGAGCCGTCATCGAAAGCCACACGTCCCCGCCGATCGTAGCCCGCACTGCCGAAAGTAACTCGCGGTAGAACGGCCACGCCTCGCGTGGCGCGTCAAAGTCGATCAGCAGTCCCCGCGGGTGCGTGAAACGTGCCATCTCACCGATCATGCGAGCCGCTAACTCGCGATGCATGGCGCTGTAACTCTGAGGCCCATCGATGCGGACTACCGCCATCTGATACATGCCGGGTGGAATCCGCACGGGAATGTTGCGAGGCGAAGGAGTAACTTGGTCATTCCCCTCGAGGTGCAAACTTAGCGCCAGATAAGCAACACCAACCTGCTGCCCCCATCGGCCGCCCGCCCGCCAAACCCCGCCAAAGCCAGCACCGCCGCCACCCAGATCCGCGTCTTCAATTGCTTCTCCCTGGCTCAAATAGTCGCAAAAGCGCTGCACAAGACCGCGACTGATAACGTTACCGGTAACGCTACAGTCTGCACTGTTTTTTGCCTTACTGAGCCCTTTCCGGACCCCGATTCCAGACCTCTCCCAATGTGATGTAATGTAGCCCAGCAATGCGTATCCGCGCCGTACTCGCGTTTCTCGTCTTCGCCGGCCCCCTCCTGGCGGCCGCGCCCACGGTGGATTTCGACCGCGACGTCCGGCCGATTTTCTCCGACAAGTGCTACACCTGCCACGGGCCCGACCCGTCGCGGCGATTGGCGGGTCTGCGGCTCGATCAGCGCGAGGGCGGGGCGTTCGTGAATCGCGGCGACCACGCCGACGTCGTGCCCGGCGACGCCGCGCACAGCCGGCTGGTCGAAAAAATCACGGCGGCAAAACCGGCCCTGCGGATGCCGCCTCCGTACTCGAAATTGGCGCTCACGGCGGCGCAGATTGAAACGATCAAGACTTGGATTTCCCAGGGCGCAAAATGGGATCCGCACTGGTCCTATGTTGTGCCGAAGCGGCCGGAAAGTCCGAAAGTGTCGGACGCGAAGTGGGTGCGAAATCCGATTGACGCATTTGTGATGGCGAAGCTCGATGCCGAGGGGTTGAAGCCGTCGCCCGAGGCGGATAAAACAATTTTGATCCGTCGTGTTTCATTGGATCTGACGGGCATTGCGCCGACGCCGGCGGAAGTGGATGCGTTTGTCGCCGACAAACGGCCGGATGCTTACGATCGATTAGTGGATAAGTTACTCGCGAGTCCGCGCTACGGCGAGAGGATGACGATGCAGTGGCTCGACTTAGCGCGGTACGCCGACACGCACGGCTATCACATCGACAGCGAGCGGCAGATGTGGCACTGGCGCGACTGGGTTATTAGCGCGTTCAACAGTAACATGCCGTTCGACGAGTTCACGATCGAGCAACTGGCAGGTGACTTACTCCCGCATCCCACGACGAGCCAACTTGTCGCGACCGGTTTCAACCGCAACCACATGATTAACTTCGAGGGCGGCGCGATTCCGGAGGAGTATCAGAACGAGTATGTGGTGGACCGCGTGGAAGCGACTTCGACGACGTGGCTTGGGGTTACTCTCGGCTGTGCGCGCTGCCACGACCACAAGTACGACCCGATCAAGCAGAAGGAGTTCTACGAGTTTTACGCGTTCTTCGACAACATATCGGAACTGGGGCTTGACGGGCAGAGAGGCAATGCGAAACCGTTCCTGGCGCTGCCCTCGGCGGAACAGAAGACAGAACTCGATTCGCTTGATGCGAAAATCGATGGGCTGAATAAGATCCTTGTGCCGAAGACGCTCGATGAGCTTAGACGCGCGTGGGAGCCGAACAGGCTGGCGACGCTTCCGGAGCCGACGCGGGCTGGGCTTCTCTCACACTACGAGTTCGATGGCGGGCTGTCGGATTCGTCCGGTCATTATTTATACGGGCGTGTGGAGCGCGGCGACCTGACTTACAAGCCGGGCGCGGTGGCGCAGGCGGCGCAGTTCGACGGGGACACGCACGTGACGCTCGGCGGGGCGACGGCGTTCGATCCACACGAGGCGTTCACGATCTCCTGCTGGCTGAACCCGTCGGGCCATCTGCCTCGGGTTGTGCTCGATCAACTGACAGGCACGGCGCAGAACCGGAGCGGGCTCGAGATCAAGCTCGACGATTTTCTTCTGACGGACATTCAGCACTGGCGGCCGAAGGTGTATGTGCGGTTCGACGGGGCGGGGGCCGGCGAGGGGATGGAGGTGCGGTCCCAGTCGCGACTGGATCCGGGGAAGTGGCATCAT
>JAJYKC010000176.1:4164-6073 GCA_021788955.1 Acidobacteriota bacterium | reverse complement strand
GCATCCTCGCCCTCGCCACGCCTCTCCTCAACCACGGCTACGACGTCCGCATTATCGACTCCACCATCACTCCCGACTTCGAGCAGCGCGTCCTCGAAGAAATGCCGGACGCACTCTGCCTCGCCATCTCGCTCGTCACCGGCCCGATGATCCGCGAAACCGTCCAGATCGCCCGCGCCGTCAAGCGACTCTACCCCACAAAACCCATCGTCCTCGGCGGCTGGCACCCCTCCCTCCTGCCGGACCAGACCCTGGCCGCCCCCTACGTCGACATCGTCGTCAAAGGCCAGGGCGAAGACGCCTTCCTCGAAATCGTCCAGCGCATCGAATCGGGCGCCTCCATCCGCGGCGTCGCCGGAGCCGGCTTCAAAGAGGACGGCCGCATCGCCTTCAACCCGCCCCGCGCCCTCAAGCCCATCACCGAGCTCCCCGCTAAGGCCTACCATCTCGCCGATTTCGACGCCTACGAAAAACTCTGCGGCCGCCGCTGGACCATGTACGCCTCCAGCCTCGCCTGCCCCTATAGCTGCGCCTACTGCACCAACGAAGGCGTCTACGGCCGGAAGTGGAATGCCCTCCCGCCCGATCAGGTCGTCGAAGAAACCACGGACCTTGTCACCCGCTACCGCCTCGGGCTCCTCTGGTTCGTCGACGACAACTTCTTAGTCGATCGCGAGCGCACCCTCGAAATCGCCGAAGGCCTCCTCCGACGCGGTGTCTATTTCGACTGGAGCGTCCAGGCCTCCACCAACCTGACGAACCGCTTCACCGTCGACGAGCTAAAACTCCTCCGCCGCGCCGGCCTCTCCCAAATCGCCCACGGCGCCGAAAGCGGCTCCCAAAAGGTCCTCCACGCCATGAATAAGGACTTCACCAAACTCGGCGCCATCTACGAAGTTACCGACAAACTGACTCAGGCCAGCATCCGCCCCTCCTTCAACCTGATCTTCGCTTTCCCCGGCGAAGGCGAAGCCGAACTCCGCGAAACCATCCGAATGGTCATGAAGGTCTGCCGCACTTACCCCGGCGCCGAGTTCTGGACCAACATCTTCACCCCCTACCCCGGCGCCCCCATCATGGAACGCGCCTTCGAACTCGGCATCGACGTCCCGAAAACCTTCGAAGGCTGGGCCGATTTCTTCCCCCGTTACACCCGCCTCCCCTGGCTCGACGGCAAACAACACAAGCAGCTCCAAACCATGCGCGAATACCTCCGCGTCGCCTTCCAACGCGTCCCCGTCATGGTCGAACGCAAGCACCCCATCACCCGCCTCGTCCACTCCACCATCGCCATCCCCGCCCGCTGGCGGCTCGACCATCACTTCTACTCCTTCCCCTTCGAACTCTGGCTCAAGGACACCGCCTCCCGCGTCTTCCCTCCGCCCAAAGCCAAGGTCGATGCCTTCAAGCTCGAACCGAAGGCGGTAACATCCTGAATTTGTAACTTACTCACGGGTCCGGCATGGTGGAAGTCCTACTTACTCACGGCAATCATCTCTTCGCCGATCCCAAACAGGTGGAGAAAATGCAGCCCTACCCGCCGCTGCAAACCCTCCTCGCAGCCGCCGTCCTCCGCGACGCCGGCACCTCCGTCGCCCTCTTCGACCCCACCTTCCATCCGCCCATCCCCGGCTTCGAACAAGCCCTCGCCCGCCACAACCCCCGCTACGTCGTCGTATGCGAAGACGATTTCAACTTCCTCTCGAAAATGTGCCTCGGTCACAGCCGCGAACTCGCCTTCCACTTCGCGGCCTCTGCCCGCCGCGCCGGCATCACCCCCATCGTCCACGGCTCCGACTCCTCCGATCACGTCCGCGAATTCCTCGACGCCGGTTTCGCGTGCGTTCTCACCGGCGAAGTCGAATCCTCCCTCCTCCAACTGCTCCAGACCCTTACTTACTCCGGCATC
>JAJYKC010000176.1:0-4154 GCA_021788955.1 Acidobacteriota bacterium | reverse complement strand
AACCCTCCGCGTCAGCCACGCACCGATCTCGATTCGCTCCCTCTCCCCGCCTGGGACCTCGTCGACATTGCCCCATACCGCGAAGCCTGGCTCGCCGCCCACGGTTACTTCTCGCTCAACATCGCCTCGAGCCGGGGCTGCCCCTACCGCTGTAACTGGTGTGCCAAGCCCATCTACGGCGACACCTACCACGCTCGCTCCCCGCACCTGGTCGCCGCCGAGATGCGCGAACTGAAAACCCGCTTCGCTCCGGACCACCTTTGGTTCGCGGATGACATCTTCGCCCTGTCCCCCCGCTGGACCGAAACGTTCGCTGCAGAAGTCGAACGCCTCGGCGCCCGCGTTCCCTTCAAAATGCAAAGCCGCTGCGACCTCATGACCCGCCCCACCGCCGCCGCCCTCCGCCGCGCCGGCTGCCTCGAAGTCTGGATGGGCGCGGAATCCGGCTCCCAGAAAATCCTCGACGCCATGGAAAAAGGCGTCCGCGTCGAGCAAATCTTCGAAGCTCGCCGCAACCTCCGCCGCCACGGCATCCGCGCCTGCTTCTTTCTCCAGTTCGGCTATCCCGGCGAAACCTGGGAAGATATCGAACTTACTCTCCGCATGGTCCGCGAAACCCAGCCCGACGACGTCGGCGTCTCCGTCTCTTATCCGCTCCCTCGCACCCGCTTCTATAACATCGTCGCCGCCGAGTTACACGGCGATCCTCACTGGCGCGACAGCGGCGACCTCGCCATGATGTTCCACGGCACGTACTCGACAGACTTCTACCGCGCCCTCGCCGCCGCCCTCCACGCCGAAGTCCGCCGCACCGCCTCACCCGCCGACTTAGCTCATCTCTGGGACCGCGTCCTCAACCTGAAAGACACACCCGCCCCCGCCGAGGTCGCCTGATGCGAACCCTGCTCACCCACGGCTACTTCCTCCACGAAGACCCCAAAGAGCAGGCCATCTTGAAACCCTACGCGCCCCTTGGCCTCCTCTATCTCTCCTCTCACCTTCGGGCCCGCGCGATCGATGTCGATCTCTACGACTCCACCTTCGGCTCGCGCCCAGAACTCTTCCGCCTCCTCGAATCCGGCTCGCCCGGCATCCTCGGCGTCTACGGCAATCTCATGACCCGCCGCAACGTCCTCGCCATCACGGCCCACGCCCGCGCCTGCGGCTGGAAAGTTATCCTCGGCGGACCCGAACCGCCCAGCTACCCCGCCGAGTATCTCGCCGCCGGCGCTGACGCGATCGTCAACGGGGAAGGCGAACTTACACTTGAACACCTCCTTCGCGCCAGCATGGATCCGGCTTCCCTCCCATCCATCCCCGGCATCTCCTTCCTCGGCCCGACCGGCGCCGTCGTCCAAACTCCGCCCGCCCCGTTCATCGCCGGCCTCGACTCCCAGCCCTGGCCGGACCGCGAAAGCATCGACATGCGAAAGTACCTCGACACCTGGCGCACCCACCATGGCGCGGGCTCCGTCTCCCTCATCACCGCCCGAGGCTGCCCCTACCACTGCGCCTGGTGCTCCCACTCCGTCTACGGTAAGTCCCACCGCCGCCGCTCGCCCCGCGCCGTCGTCGACGAAATCGCCTGGATCCAAAAACAATACAGCCCTGAAATGTTGTGGCTTGCAGACGACGTCTTCACCATCCATCCCGGCTGGCTCCGCGCCTATGCCGCCGAAATGCGCCGCCGCGGCCTGCGCATTCCGTTCGAATGCATTACACGCGCGGACCGCCTCAGCCCCTCCATCGCCGAAACCCTCGCCTCGCTCGGCTGCTTCCGCGTCTGGATCGGCTCGGAGAGCGGCTCCCAGCGCATCCTCGACGCCATGCAGCGCGGCGTCACTATCGCCCAAGTCCGCTCCGCCGTCTGTCTCCTCAAACAACACGGCATCCAAACCGGCATGTTCCTCATGTGGGGCTACGACGGCGAACAGATCGAAGACATCGAGGCCACCGTCGAACACGTAAAACAATGCCGCCCCGACGTGTTTTTCACCACCGTCTCTTATCCCATCAAAGGCACGCCTTACTTCGACCGCGTCCGGCCCAACCTCGTCTCCCTCCGCCCCTGGGCCGAATCCACCGACCGTGACTTCTTCATCCGCGGCCGCCATTCCCGCAGCTTCTACTCCCAAGCCGACGAGTTACTCCGCAGCGAAACCGCCCCCACCCCCGATCCCGCCCGCGTCGCCGAAGCCCGCCGCGCCCTTCACCAACTCAACGACGAGGTCGAAGCATGAGCACCTCCGCCTTCGACTTGATCGCCCCTCGCTACGACGAGCTCTGGACGGACTCCACCATCGGCCGCCTCCAGCGCGAAGCCGTCTGGCGCTGCCTCGACACCCTATTTCCACCCGCGTCCGAAATCCTCGACCTCGGCTGCGGTACCGGCGCCGACGCCCTGTATCTCATGCAGTCCGGCCGCCGCGTCACCGCCATCGACGCTTCTGCCGAAATGGTCCGCATCGCCCAGGCTCGCGGCATCCAAGCCCTCCACCTCCCCATCGAAAACCTCGCGCAACTCAACGCGCTTTACGACGGCGTCCTGAGTAACTTCGGCGCCCTCAACTGCATCGCCGATCTCCCCCGCCTCGCCGCAACGCTCGCCCCACTCGTCCGCCCCCGTGGCCGCCTCGCCCTCTGCCTCATGGGCCGCTTCTGCCTCCGCGAAACCCTCCACTACGCCCTCCGCCTCCAACCCGCCCGCGCCTTCCGCCGCCTTTCCGGCGCAGCCACATCCTCGACCTTCGGCATAACCGTCTCCTACCCCTCCGTCCGCCAAGTCGCCGCCGCCCTCCGCCCCTCGTTCCACTTACTCGACTGGCGCGGCATCGGCCTCTTCGTTCCTCCTTCTTATATCTACCGTCACTCCCCGGCCGCGCTCCGCCGCTTCGCGGCCCTCGACCGCGCCTTCGCCCACCTCCCTCTCCTCCGCGCCCTCGCCGACCACCGCCTCCACGTCTTCGAAAAGGTCTGACCATGCATACCGCGGCCCGCCGGCAATTCCTCAACGATTACTCAACCATCCGCATCGCCGAAGGCCGAGGCTCCTCCGATCCCGCTTACTATCTCGCCCTCCCTTACCGCGACCTCACCGGCCATAACTCCGCCCAATGGGCCATCCGCGCTCGAACTTACTCTTACTTCGAGCGCCACTTACTCCCCCGGTACGAGCACTCTCTCCGCCGCCCCCTCGATATCCTCGATCTCGGCGCGGGCAACGCCTGGCTCTCCTACCGGCTCGCCCTCCGTACCCATCACCCCGTCGCCGTCGATATCTTCGCCGACCCACAGGACGGTCTCCGCGCCGCCCGCCACTACCCTCGCCCCGTCCCCTGCGTCGAAGCCGAGTTCGATCGTCTCCCATTCCCCGCCTCCACCTTCGACCTCGCCATCTTCAACTCCTCCTTCCACTACTCGGAAAACTACGCCCTCACTCTCTCGGAAGCCCGACGCTGCCTCCGCCCCGAAGGCGCCGTCCTCATCATGGATTCCCCCATCTACCGCCGCCCCGAACACGGCGAAAAAATGGCCGCCGAACGCCACGCCCAATTCGAAGCGCAATACGGCTTCCGCTCCGACGCCGTCTCAAGCCGTGAGTTCCTCGACAAACCCCTGCTCGCCGGACTGAGTCGCCAGCTCCACTTACATTGGCGCGTCTCTCGCCCCTGGTACGGCTGGAACTGGTTCCTCCGCCCCATCCGCGCCCGCCTCGCTCGCCGCCGGCCGCCCTCCAGCTTCTGGATTCTCGAAGGCAAGTTCCTCGCCTCATGATCGTCCTCCTCCATCCCCGTGCCACGAAGCCGAAGAACCGCCGCTTCCCGCTCTCCATTCTCGCCATCGCCGCCGTCCTCGAGGGCAGAGAAGACTACACCATCGTCGACGGCAACGTCGACCCCACTCCTGCCCGCACCCTCGATGAAATTGCCCACCGATCCCCCGTCGAGCTCGTCGCCGTCTCCGTCATGCCCGGCCCGCAAGTCGCCTCCGCCATTCCCCTCTGCCGTGACTTCCGGACTAAGTACCCCTTCATCCCCATCGTTTGGGGCGGTTACTTCCCCTCTATCTATCCCGATGCTTCCCTGAACGCCCCCTATGTCGATTTCTGCATTCGCGGCCAGGGCGAAGATACCCTCCTCGAACTCCTCGCCGCC
>JAJYKC010000175.1 GCA_021788955.1 Acidobacteriota bacterium | reverse complement strand
CGATCTTCACCATGCCCAAGGTGGCATGGGCCTCGGCGTGATCCGGACTCAGCGAAAGCGCCTTCAGCGCCGACTCGCGCACTTTCGGCATCATCCGGTGCGCGTCCCCGCCTCCATACCATGCCACTGAGAAATAGTAGGCGGCACGGCCAACGTACGGATCCGCATATTCCGGATCCAACGCGATGGCCCGTTCGGTCCATTCGAGGGATTTGGCGAATCCTTCCGGATTCAGCTTTTGCCAATGGTAGCGGCTCTGGAGGAACGCTTCGTAAGCAGCCACGTTCGGGACACGCCGCGGTGAAGCGGGCGCCAAAGTCATCTTCAAATGGCCGGCGATCGCTTCAGAAATCTCATCCTGTATGGCAAAAACATCCGTCAGTTCGCGATCGTAGCGTTCTGACCATACATGAAACTGATTCGCCGCTCGGATCAATTGAGCGGTAATCCGGATTCTCGAACCTGCCTTTCTGACGCTGCCTTCGAGGATGTACTCGACGTCGAGCCTGCGCGCAATTTCGTGGACCTCAGTGTCCTTGCCGCGAAATGAGAAAGCGGAAGTCCGCGCGGTTACCTGCACGCCGGGCACCTGCGTGAGTGCGTTGATGATGTCCTCGGTCAGGCCGTCGCTAAAGTACTCGTTTTCTTTGTCGCCACTCATGTTGGTGAATGGCAGCACGGCGATCGATGGCGGCCGTTTCGCGCCGGGCATGCCCGCACTCTCCAGAGCGGATTTCAGGTCGGCGGCGGTCTGATACCGGTCCGCCGGGCTCTTGGCCAGGCATTTCATGACAATTTGTTGAAGCGCGGGGCTGGTATGAAGTACCGGCGGATCGTCCCGCAGCACCTTACTCAGCACCTCGGCGACCGAATTTCCCACAAACGGCCGGGTCCCGGAGATCAACTCATACAGGACGGCGCCGAAGCTGAAAATGTCAGATCGCTTGTCGGGTTGCTTCCCGAGAGCTTGCTCAGGAGCCATATAAGCCGCAGTGCCGACAATGGTCCCTTCGATTGTTTCTGTCGTACTGCCCGCCTCGGCGGAGACAAGCTTTGCCAGGCCAAAATCAAGGAGCTTCGCGCACCCTGTGCCAGTCAGCAGAATATTGCCCGGCTTCAAATCCCGATGAATAATGCCGCGGCGGTGCGCTGATTCGAGAGCATCCGCGATCTGCATGGCCACGCGCAACACCTCGGGAATCTCGAGGCGTCCCGATAGAGACCTGCCTTCGATATACTCCAACACTAGGTAATCCGGCCCGATGTCGAATATCTGGCAGATATTCGGATGGTTCAACGCAGCAATCGCGCGCGCTTCCTCGGCGAAGCGCGCCGTATGTTGCGTCTTGACCTGTTTGATGGCGACGATGCGGTCCAGCCGCGTGTCGCGCGCCTTCCATACCTCACCCATGCCACCGGCGCCGATGGGCGAAAGGATGTCGTACGGTCCTAGCCGGCTTCCGGCAGCTAAAGGCATGGGTGCATTTGATTTTACTTTGGAATTTCGAGCGAGAGGATCGCGCCCCTGGGTGTGGTGAATCCGTTCTGAATCGCTCATTTTATGAGCGCTTGCCAGTTCACGATGGCAGTGAGCGCATTCGAAGCCTGCGGGACGTCCGCCCTCACGAGGAACCGCCCATCTTTGGCTACGTCAAAGGGGTACGTCGGGGTCTCCGAAACCGGAAATATGAATAGCTCCTTCGGCGCGGCTGGCTGCACTGCGCCCCCGGGTATCTTGAGACTCACGGCCATCAGCTTGTTCCCCGGCTGCACGTAATAAATCTCTCGTCCATCCGCGCTCCATGCCGGGAAATCCCCGCCCCGAGTCGAGATACGAGTTTTTCGCAAGGGCGACGGAAACCCTGCAACGTAAACCTCGTAATCGCCGAATTCATCCGACGAAAACGCCACCCAGTGACCATCCGGCGAGAAGCGTGCGTTCATCCCGTCCGTATACGACCGAGGCTCGCCACCCGGCGTGCGGTCAGGCTTCATGGGCTGTACCAGAATTTCGTTACGTACTCCCTGGATGAGGCTCCGCCGTAACACTTCCTGGCCGTCGGGAGACCAGTCCCAGGCACCGACTAGTCCGCCAGTTGCGGAACCCTTGGCCAGGTCGACGATCGTGTGGCCATAAGCCAGGACCATCGAATCGGGCGCCCAGGCGGGGAAAGAGTTGCTGCCCGAAGTGATTGGAAGACCGCTGAAAACACCTCGTTCGATTTCGAGCACGCCCATCTGCGCGCCCCCCGGGCGGTCGATCGCGGCTGCGATTGTTCCGCCGTTTGGCGAAATTCGGAAAGGACCAAAATGATATCCGCCCGGAACTCCCACCGTCCCAAGGGCGCGGCCTGTGCGGTCGAACCAGGTAAACTGCGTCAGGCGGGGGATGCCGCTGTACACCAATGGGCCCTCGCCCGACGATGTCGCATAGATCTGCCCCTCAATGCCTCCCGAGGTGACCGGATCGGCAATGACAGTAACCGGTCCCTTCAGTTCCAACGTTGCCCGATCGATGGCCTGTGCAACCATCGCGGAGCCACGCTGCCATAGAAGGTAATCCAGTCGTGGGCCGGAGAGAACGTAAAGTGGACACTCGGTGACGCTCATCAACCGGGTAGTTACTCCTGGCTTGTCCAGAGAGATCACGTAAGCGGCGTTCTCTCCGCGATCGCCAGTGTGCTGCTCAAAATACATGAGCCGCGCACCCGGGAGTGCTTGTGGCCAAAATTGTCCCCTCCCGCGATTCGCGCCTGCGACCAAAGGCATGGAAGCTCCGCCCGTCGCCGGTACGATGCGCAGTGGCGTGCCGTAACTTCCAAACACGATCCTGCCGTCACGAAGCCAGGCGCCGCCTCTCCCTGAAGTCGTATCCGTGATGGCCTGGAGAGCGGAGCCATTCAGATCGATACGCATCAACGACTTTGCGTTGAAAAAGGCAATGGTGTTTCCGTCCGGCGACCAGAACGGATACCTTGCATCGTCCGTCTCCGGTAATTGCTGCACAGGACCGCCGCTTAGGGTGCGGACCCACAAGCGGTTTATGCCATCCTTGCCCGACGCCACGAACGCGAGTCGTAAGCCATCCGGAGAGACCGCTAGCCCACTAGCCATCGCGTCCGACGCGAACTTTGCGCCCTCGGGAGGCTGTATCTCCAACCGCAGAGACTGCGGTCCTGAAGCTTGTCGCGCGAGCAACAACCATCCGGCTGCTGCACCCATCACAAGCAGCAGAACCGCCCCCAGAATCCACTGCAGAATGGGACGCGGCTGGCGGAAGGGAAGATATGGCGGCACTGCGAGCAGGCGCGCCGCATCACCGATGTCCCGCAGGCGGCGCTTTGGATCCTTCTCCAGGCAACCGCGCACCAACTCACGGGCGCGTGCCGGTACGCGGTCGAGATCCGGCTCTCGTGTGATCACTGCCGCAAGCGTCTCGCCAATGTCCTCCCCTTCAAGCGGGCGCTTGCCGGTCAGCAGTTCGTAAAGCAGCACGCCGAACGCCCAAATATCGGCGCGTTTGTCCACCTTCTTGCCCCGCGCCTGCTCGGGGCTCATATAAGCGGCAGTACCCAGAATGACGCCCGCCTCGGTGGCGCCCACGGTGACCGTTGGCGAATCGGCATCGTTGGACCCGGGTGAAGCCTCACCCTCCCGGGTAACTGCCTTGGCCAGGCCGAAGTCGAGCAACTTCACCGCGCCGTCCGGCGTCACCTTCACGTTGGCTGGCTTGAGATCCCTATGAATCACCCCGTTCTCGTGCGCGTAGGACAAAGCCTCCGCGATCTGCGACGCGATCTTCCAGGCCTCCTCGAACGGCAAGGGCCCTCGCGGCGATTCGCCCTCGGCCAATTCCATCGCCAAAGCCCGAATTTCGCCCGATTCGACGATACCGAAAATATGGGCGATGTTGGGGTGGTTCAGGGAGGCAAGAACCTCGGCTTCGCGCTGGAATCGCGCCATCCGGTCCGCATTGTTCACGAACGACGGCGGAAGAAGCTTCAGGGCTACATCGCGTTTCAGCGTCAGGTCGCGGGCCCGGTACACCTCACCCATTCCGCCAGCGCCAAGCGGCGCCAGGACATCGTAACAGCCGAAGCGGGTCCCGGGAGCTACGGTCATGACAGTGGATCGATTCTAGCCGATTCGGAACGGCATAAGTTATCCCGCGCGCAGACTCGGCGAGGGTCAGGTGTGACGTCCGGCGGGCCATAGATACCAAGCGACCTGGCCGCAGTTCCGCGTGTCGCGCGCCTTCCATACCGCACCCATGCCACCGGCGCCGCTCGCGGGAACGGGCCTTTCCCGTTACTCCCTCGCCGCCGCCTCCAACGCGGCGATGTCGAACTTCACCATCTTCATCATCGCCTCCATCGCTCTCGGGTGCTTCAGGACATCGCCGATGTTCTCCGGCACGATCTGCCAGCACAGCCCGAACTTGTCCGTCAGCCACCCGCACGCCATGGGCGCGCCGCCCTCAACCAGTTTGTCCCAGTAGCGGTCGAGCTCAGCCTGGTCCTTGCACGCAACGCAGTACGAGAACGCCGGCGTAAGCGCGTGCGCGGGGCCGCCGTTGAGGAACGTCATCTGCTGCCCCATAAGTTCGATGCTGATGGTCGCTATCTTGCCGGCGGGCCACGGCCCCACGCCGCTCGAACGCAGCTCGCCTACCTTCTTCGCCTCCGGAAATACCGAAAGATAAAACTCCGCAGCCTCTTCGGCGTTGTCATTGAACCAAAGAAACGGTGTGATCTTGTTCATGCTCCACCCTCCCTTTCGATGGTATCCATCGGCGAGGCGGCGGAGAACGGCGCCCGGCAGAGCGGCCCATCGCGGGTCGCGTCGGCCGGTTCCACCAACGTCGGCTATTCGGGACCTCGCCTGAAACGGCGTTTGAGGAAGTTGGCCGGAATCACAGCGTAGAGATCTTCGCGGATCTATGATACGGCGGATACACTTCAACGTAAGCCGCTCCGGCACGAAATTGGAGACGGCACAACGCACAGAGGTCGTCTCTGTTCGGGAAAAGGATTTTATCTACAAAGCCGCGATCAATTCGAGAGTTGCTGACCACGGCTATCTCGCCAACACTTCGGGACCGGCGTACGGGTCGCCGCGGGCCTCGGCAGCATGGCCTCTCGCCAGGGTCTCAAGACTTACCGCTTGTGAGCCGGTCACACTCCAAACTGCCGCAAATGATGGTCAACATGTTTGTACATCAAGATAGCCCACTCCTCTGGCGTCATCTTCCCGAAGAAACTATGCGGATTCTTCGTACACCCAGCAGCCCCTCCCGCCGAAAATCGGTCAATCAGTCCCGATAGCCGCTCCCGTTCTTTGCGGAAATCTCGTTGGTCCGCCACAATGAGGCTCTTGGCCGTCGGCGAATTCTTCCTTAGCGGATCTTCGTTCCGCAGTACCAACGGCTTCACCAGTCGCCCCATCAGACGTGCGGGTAGCGGTCCCTTCTCAGGCGCCACTTCTCCCACCGCCCACTGCATACTCACCGCGCAATGTGCCAGCATCTGCGCCGCCGTCATCTTGCCCCAACGCCTCTCACTTTGCGGCTCCAATTTTCCCAGGCGGATCTTTACCTGATCGGCCACCGTAGCATCGAACAGGTTCTTCATGCTCACGTGCCTCCTATGAATGAGAGTAACCATAACCAGGCCCTTGCCCGAACGGTCCTTGCGGTTCCAATGGCTGAGTATCCGGCAGGCGAAGTTTCACAAAGAACCTATCTGAGACAGTAGCCCCGAGTCACTGAGCACGGTCAATTTTCTCAAGATCAACGAAGCCGGGCAGCTCAGTCTGCCTTTCGTCGTTGTAGAGTGCAATGGGCCGTTCCGCCAATCTCCCTTGGGAACGATCCGCGAATCTCCACAGACCTGTCTGGTCCGGAATTCCACAGAGGCTTCTTAATTCGTCTTCCGTCACCGGCTTCATGTTTTTCAATCTTGGCCGCCTGATCATCCATATTGCACCACGCCCGCAATTCCAGCGGGAATGGCCCAAAACCGTGGGCAGGTTAGAGAAGGGACAGAAATCGATGTCCCGGAACTTAGCCTTTGTGAGAC
>JAJYKC010000174.1 GCA_021788955.1 Acidobacteriota bacterium | reverse complement strand
GCGGCTTTCCTCGCGTCGGCCACCAGACGTTGTGGGTCCCCCACACGCCGGCCCGCGTGCCTGGCGGGGACGCGTCGCCCTGAGAATCGTTCAACCGCAGAAATGATTTCTTGTACCGAATGGCCGAGCCCGGTTCCAAGATTAAACCAAGCGCTAGGTCTGCCGGCCCGTAGGTACCGCAACGCCTGAACATGTGCGTCGGCTAAGTCGGACACGTGAACGTAATCGCGAATGGCAGTTCCGTCCGGCGTCGGATAGTCCGTGCCGAAGATGGACACATCACGCCCCGCTTCCATCGCTGCCTCGATAACGAGGGGAATAAGATGGGTCTCCGGATCATGGGCTTCGCCGATCTCCGCATTCTCGTCGGCCCCGGCAGCATTGAAGTAACGCAGAGCCACAGACCGCATCGGATACGCTTCTCCGTACCACCGAAGGGCGCGTTCGATCGCAAGTTTCGTCTCACCATAAGGATTGACGGGGCATTGTGGATGGGTCTCGTCCAGTAATTCGGCCTCCGGCATGCCGTACGTGGCGCACGTGGAGGAGAAAACGATGGTTTCCACGCCCGCGTCGAGCATCGCGTCCAGGAGGCCCACCGTCCCGATCAAGTTGTTGCGATAATACTTCCGCGGAGCGTGAACAGACTCACCCACGTAACTCCATCCGGCAAAATGCAGCACGGATCCGATGCCGTATTCCGACATCGTTCTGCGCAGTAACTCGCCCTCGGCGAGTTCTCCTCGAACGAGCGGTCCCCACCGGACGGCCCACTCGTGCCCCGTGCTGAGGTTGTCGTAGACCACGGGAAAGAATCCCGCTTGTGCGAGCGCCTTGCATGTATGGCTGCCGATGTAGCCTGCCCCACCAGTCACCAAAACATTCATGGTCATTGTCCTCCACAATTTTCGAGCAACCTTTCGAACTCCTCTCCGTTCACATCGGGAACCTGGATTCGTCCCCACTCGAACGGACTATCCGAAGCACGAACGCACGTCGAGTTCGTGGTGCATGCTCGCTCGAACCCGCACTGGGCTGCCACGGATACCGTGACGGGACTGTAATGCCCCTTGCCGCCGTAGGGATAAGAGATACTGGTCACCTTACGCTCCAGCGTTGTCTCGAGACGTTGCTTGCTGAATTGCATCTCAGCGAACTGTTCGGCTCGCGATTGCGCCGAAAGCACCGGATGAGTCACCGTGTGACTGCCGATCTCAACGAGATCCTCGGATGCGAGCGCCGCCAGCTCATTTGAGGTCAGAATCCGGTGGGACTTACGTGCAGCCGGCCCCAGGCCCGACGCACGCGCCAACTTCTCAAGGATCTCCTTGCGCGCATCGTGCGACAGCGGCTGCAGTTGGTTATAAAGGGATAGATGAACTTCGTCCTGCGAACCATCGTCCAGCGCGTTTTTCGTGTAGACAATCCGTTCTAACTCGTCCCACCAGAATTCCCCGGGAGAATCGATGTACCCGGTCGCAATGAAACATGTGGCGGGTGTGTCATATCGCCTCAGCAGCGGGAGAGCTGCTCGGAAGTTGTCGGCATAACCGTCATCGAAAGTAATTGCGACCGACGGCTCCCGCCTGATGGAGCATCCAACGGCGTCCACTGAATCCAAGCGTATCCTCCGGTACTTCCTCAGAACGTCGAGATGCTCGGCGAAATGCTGCGGACTTACGCACAGCGACCATGGATCATGTTCGACCGACGCGATCCTGTGATACATCAGGATGATCGTCCGGGCACGAAACCAGCCGAACATCACGCCTTCTTCACAGCACGCACCGCGATGGTTACCTGATAATCAGCGTCGTGATAGTCGAGCTCACTCATTTTTAGATCCTCGGCGGCGAGTCCCTCCAGGAATGAAATTGCAGCCAGCACGTTTCCGTAGCTGCGAACGGAGACGTTCTCCTCTCCGAACTCGTGCGCGAACAGACGGCGGCCCGATGCGACGGTGAAACGCCAGCAATCGCTCTCCTTATCTTCCTGATCGCGGCAGATCGCGCTGACGCCGGGAAGTGTCGCAAGCACCACTCCCCCAGGTCTCAAGATACGGTGAAGCGTCGCCACCGCGGCCCTAACATCGAAGATGTAATGCAGCGTCTGCGTGAGTATGACGCAGTCGAAGTCGTCCGCTCTCAATTGGGGAGCGTTCGCAAGATCGGCGATGATCGTCGCGCCAGGATACCCCGGCACCACGTGCAACATTTCCTGCCTCACGACCCGTCGCGCACCGAGGCTACGCGAGTACGCGTCGTCGCCAACCTCGAGCACATGACCGTGAACGTCATTCGCCCAGTCCGACAGGAATGTCTCAATGTAGTGCCGGTCGATCGGCTTGCCCCGCTCAAAGCCAAACCGGCGGCTGAAGGGCTCCGTTCTTCGAAGAGTCCCAAACCTAACCGGCACAAGACGTAGGTGGTGCGCCACGAACGCAGTTATTCGCTTCGCCACGCCAACTGGCCACGCACGCGCAGCGATGATGAGGTTGCGTAACGTAGGCTCTGCACGCCACCGTTCCAGGAGAAGCGCGCCGTAGTATTCCCTCCACACGCGCACGCCGTTTCGGTATGCTTCAAAGCCCAATGGCTCCCGGATGAATCTCCGCTGCATAGCGAGCACGCGGAGAACAGACTTCAGCATGAGTCCGGAGTCGCGGCTCATGTTCGACGCGTGCTTCCGGTATTCGGCCACGATGGCGGGATGTCCTTGCACCTCGTGTTCCCGCGCAATTCTCAAGTACACTTCGTAGTCCTCACACGCCTTCAGGGACGTGTCGAACCCCCCGGCCTCCTTGAGGATGTCGCGGCGGTACATTACCGTTCCGTGCATGCCGATGAAGTTTCCCTGAAGTAAATTCCGAAAATGATCGGACGCTATGTTGCTCGGGGGCAGGGTCGGTGCCGGCGTTCCGTACATGTCTACATTGCGGAACGCTCCGTAGACGAACGCACTGCCACGATGAGCGCAGAAACACTCGATGCCGTCTTTTACCGCGTTCGGCAGCAGGCGGTCGTCCGCGTCAAGGAACGTGACATAGAAACTACTGGCGGCGTCCAGCCCCCGGTTCCGCGCCGCGGCAAGTCCGCGATTCCTCTGATACACATAGCGCACCGGATAAGCGATCGCGACCTGCCTGGTATGATCGGTCGACCCATCGTCGACGATGATAATTTCCTGCGCTTGCCACGTCTGCTTCAATGCGCTCTCTATCGCTTCGCCCAGATACCGTGCCTGGTTGAAACATACGATTACGATAGTTACAGCCGCCCTCGTCACAACAGTCTCTCCCGCCGGCGTCGTCGCCGTTTCCGACTTCTCCGCTGTCAACATGCCGATCGACCCTTGCCGGGAAGTGCGAATCGCAAGCCAGCCAAACAGCCAAGCGCACCCCGCAGTTGGATTCGATACTCAAGGGAAAACCCAGTTGCGGCGGATCGCAGCAGAAGTATCAGATACTCAGCCGGCAGACGAATGAGGAGCCGCCGTATGTTGCCGACATCGCGTGTCTTTTGAAATTGCAATATCAACGCCGCAACATGGCCTTTCATGTACTCGTACACAAGGCGACGAAGCGAGGGAAGAGTTTTGCGATGATAATGCGAGACACAGATGGAGGGTTCATATAGGCAAGTCCAGCCGTCGTGAAGCAGGCGGTACCAATACTCCGAATCTTCGCCGCATCCGCCAAACACGCCTGGCCCCAGCCGAGTGTCGAACTCGTAACCAAGCCTGTACGCCGCATGCCGAATCGCCATATTCGCCCCGGCGCCGATCGACCACACCGGCACACCCTTTCTTCGCGTCCTTCGGAAGAAATCGGAATCGAAGCATCTCCGCCGGTACCCCTGGTGAAAGAATTGCAGATCCTGCTCAAAGATCTTCTGGCCTTGGGTCTCGAGTTCCGCCGGGAGCACCAGTCCGGTAACTACCATCACGGTAGGATCCGCAAACGATCGGCGAATCCGCCGGACCCACTCGGGATGCACGGTCACGTCGTCGTCGGCAAACGCGACGATATCGCAGGCCGCCGCGGCGAGCGCCGCGTTTCGCGCCGCGCTAAGACCCTTCCGTGGTTCGCAGATGTACCGCACACCTTCAAAACGTGCGACGACATCCCTCGTTGCCGACGACGCGGGCGCGTTGTCGACCACGATGATCTCATCGCCACGATCCTGCGAGCCCACAATCGACTCGATGCATCGCGCCAGTTCGGCTGGGCGCTCGTGTGTACAAACGGCGACGGTCACGCTCATGGATGACTCGCCGTCCGTGTCGCGCATATACTGCGGAAGGGTGGCAATGGGCGAGTCGAGTTGGCACAGCACGGCCACCGCCCGTTCCGGATCTTCTAGTACGGGCACTCGCAAGCCCGGCAGGGCCGCACGAAAGCCTTCATGCAGCAGATAGGCGCCTGAGGCCTCTGCCACGGCATTGGCAGCGATCGCCGCCAGATGAGCCGGTGCAAGCGGAAGTTCCGCCGCGGAAAATGCGCTGTGGCCAAGCGCTACGCCGCTTCGCAAAAACACTGCACGGACACCGCTGTATCCCGGCTCGCAGCTCAACTCCGTCAGAGCCTCGTCTAAGTTGATTGCAACCACATTCCACCGCTCGCTCATGTGAATTGCCTTCGAAGCTCTTCGATCTGGTTCATGGAGCGGTCATACTGTCCGCAGAGTCCCGCCACAGCGCCGAATATCTCGGCAAGCACCATGCTCCACGGCCAATAACCACGGTTCCGCCGCAGGTAGGGGAAGAACATCTTACTAAGCTGAAATGCGAGCCACCATACAACCCAGCGGCGTATTTTGGGCCTCGCCTCCGGATCCGCCCGCCACGCCTTTGTGAGGTAAGCCATCGTTCCCTGCCCCCACGTCCACATCTGGTGCCGGAGGTGCGAGTATTCGCGGCGATGTTCGTGATAGACCAGCAGTCTCGGTTCCCGAACCAATGCGTGCCCGGCGCGTACTACCCGGTAGAACATGTCCAGGTCGCCGCCGCCCGGCAGCGGGGCTCCGGTGTCGAGGGCCTCGTCAAATCCGCCGAGCGCTTCCAGTAAGTCTCGGCGAAATACCATATTCGCCCCGGCTCCGAAGATGCCCGCCCCAACCGGATACGTTGGCATGTCCGGCACTTCGCTTCCGAACCGCATGCGTTCAAAGCTCTTGCCGAAACCACCCATTCGTTCGAATGTTATCTGCGCGCGTGTGTCCAAAGCCAACGGCAGGATCGGGCCGGTGAACCCGCCGGCATCGGGATTCGCCGCCCACGCCTCCTGTAAGCCGCGAAGCCATCCGCTGTCCACCACCACGTCGTCGTCGAGAAAGGCGAGTAACTCACCCGTGGCCTCTCGGATAGCCCGGTTCCGGGCAAAGTCGAGCCCCGGCTTCGGCTCCACGACATAACGCACGTGGGGAAACTTCTTCACTACTTCCGCTGTTCGTTTGTCGCGTGGAGCGTTGTCGATAACGATGACACTCACATCGCCCAGGGCTCTCAAGCTTTCGAGGCATCGCTCAAGCTCGGAAGTGCGCTGGTGCGTGCAAATTGCAATATCGAGGCCAGGGAACGTCCGGCGAATGCTAGGGCCGCGCAGTTCGCCATAAATTCTTTCTGCCAGAATTCGCCGCCCAGCTGTTTCGAGCGCCTTGGCCGCAACAGTCCGCCGGTCAATCCGCAATCCCGGACGGCACTTCTCCATTAGAAATCCGACAGGAATGTCGTTGGCTCGCAGAACAAGCGCAACCCCTTCCGCATCCGTCGGGACCCAAATATCCTTCAACGGCTCTGTAAGTTCGATTTGAAGAATGTGATAACGCCGCGGCCTCTTATTCCACATGCTGAAGCTCCTGAAGCGTTCGAATCAGCCCACGCCGGGCAAGCAACTCGCTTGGAGATCCCTGATCTATGACCCTCCCGTTTGAGAGGACCACAACATGATCGGCGTGGCGAACCGTTGAGAGGCGGTGGGAAATGATGATCACGGTTCTCGTGCCGGTGGTCCCTCGGAGGGCGGCCCGAATCGTCTCCTCAGATATGCTGTCCAGCGCGTTTGTCGCTTCGTCAAGAATGAGTATT
>JAJYKC010000173.1 GCA_021788955.1 Acidobacteriota bacterium | reverse complement strand
CGGAAGCCGGCTTGAACCGCGTCGGATATACGCGAATCCCCGGAATAAACCGCTTGTTCAAATACGCTGACAGTTCTTCCCCGTTCATCCACTTGGCGCCCACCTGTTCGAATGGTGCGTCCGTTCCCCGCCCCACCGAATAACCCGGCGTCGCCTCCAGCATCGCCAGCCCCGGATACAATATCGCCGCGTTCAGGCTCCGCATATTCGGCGAAGGATCCACCCAGGTCAACCCCGTCGAGTCGAACCAGTCCCCCCGCTCCCAACCCGTCGCCTTGATCACCCGCAGGTCCAGCTTCATATGCCGTTCGCCGCGCACATACTCCGCTAGCTCGCCCAGCGTCATTCCATGCCGCACCGGCACATCCGCGCACCCGACGAACGAAGCCAGCGCCTCATCCAGCATCGGACCCTCCACATGCACGCCCGTGATCGGGTCCGGCCGGTCCAGCACATAATAAACGATGCCCCGCTTCTCCGCCTCTTCCATCGAATAAACCAGCGTGCACGAATACGTGTAGAACCGCGCGCCCACATCTTGTATGTCGAAAACCAAGGTATCGACGCCCTTCAGCATCCCCTCCGTCGGCCGCCGCGTCTTCCCTTGAAACAGGCTGTAAATCGGAATCCCCGTCGCCTGGTCCCGGCTGTTACCGATATTCGGCTGATCCTCGGCCCCTGCAATCCCGTGCTCCGGCGAAAATATCGCCTGGATATCCACCCCGGCAGCCCGCATCACGTCGATATTCCGCTTCCCGTCCCGGCTCAACCCCGTGTGGTTGGTGATCAACCCGATATGCCGCCCGGCAAGCGTCGAAAAACGGTTCTTCGCCAGCACATCCAATCCGTTTTCCACCGGCGAATTCCGCTCGACCGTCCGCCGCGCCCCCGGACCGGAAAGCGTCTCGTTATAACCCGTCAGTTCCACCCCCGGACCGCTATACCCATACGCCGCCGCCACCACCGTCGCCACTCGCGCCCGCAGCGAAATCACCCCCGGCTTCCCCCGGTGTGGATGCACAGAATTTGTAAGCAAAATTACATATGTCCGGCTCTTCGGGTCGATCCAGAAATCCGTCCCAGTAAATCCCGTGTGCCCATACGACCCGATCGGAAACAAATCCCCGCGATTCGAGGAAAACGGCGAGTCGATGTCGAACCCGAACCCGCGCAGAATCGGCTGATTCGCCGGTGTCTCCGGCGTCGTGAATTTCCGCACCGTCGCCGCCGAAAAAATCCGCCCGCCCGGATACGCTCCCTCGTCGAGCAGCATCTGCGCGTACTTCGCCATGTCCGCCGCCGTCGAAAACAGCCCCGCGTGCCCCGCCACGCCGCCCATATACCGCGACGTCTCGTCGTGTACCACCCCGCGGAAAGGAACCCCTGTGTCCGGGTCGATCTCCGTCGGCGCAATCCGCTCCTTCAGCGATGCCGGCGGCCGGAACTCCGTGTCCTTCATCCCCAGCGGCTTGTACACCGTCTGCGTGGCAAACTCGTCCAGCGTCTCCCCGCTCACCCGCCGCACAATCTCACCCAGCAGAATAAAATTGATGTCGCTGTAGGTGAAATGCGTCCCCGGCGGATGGTCCGGCATCGTCGCGAGCGCCTTCTGAATCCCGGTCTGGTACCCGCTCCACACCGGCTTCAACACCAAATCCGGCGGCAGCCCGGAAAAATGCGTCATCAAATCCCGCAGCGTTATATTGCTGTGCCCGTTCTCGAACTCCGGCAAATACGCCGTCACCCGGTCGTCCGGCCGGATCTTGCCCTCCTCGAACAGCTTCATCAAACACGGCGTCGTGGCCGTCACCTTCGTCAGCGACGCCATGTCGAAGATCGTGTCTTCCGTCATCGCCTCGCGCGCGGGCACAAGCTCCCGCTCGCCGTAGGCTTTCTCGTACACGATCTTCCCGTCGTGCCCTACAAGCAAAACCGCGCCCGGAATATCCCCCTTCGCGACGGAAGCGTTGATCGCCTCGTCCGCCGAGCGCTCCATCGCCGCCACATCCTGCGCGGCCGCCAGCCGGCACACTCCCAACGCCGCCAGCGCGACAACGAACCCCCGCGCCCTCATTGCACCATCTTCGCCGCAACCGCGTTCAGCAATTCCGCCAGGTCCACGTCCTTCGCCGTGATCCCGCCTGCATCGTGCGTCGTCAGATCCACCGTCACCCGGTCGTACACGTTCGTCCACTCCGGATGGTGCCCGCGCTTCTCAATCTCCATCGCCGCCGTCGCCATGAACCCGAACGCGTGCACGAAATCCCCAAACCGGAATTCCCGGTGCAGCTTGCCCTTCTCAACGCTCCATCCCGGCAGCTTGGCCACCGCCTCTTCGATCTCCGCCTGCGTCAGCTTTTTCATCGCCTCTCATTCTATCTATCACCCATGCTCTGCTACCATCAATGCATGTTTCAGGGCCTCGAACACACGGCGCTCGCCTCGCCCGACCCCAAACGCCTCGCCCAGTGGTACGTCGGCCACCTCGGCTTCCGCATCAACTTTGAATACGACGGCAACTTCTTTGTCCGCGCCCCCAACGGCTCCATGCTCGAAATCATCCCCAGCCAGGGTCCCGCCGCCAGCCCCGCCGAAATGCGCACTCCCGGCATCCGCCACCTCGCCATCGCCGTCGACAACTTCGACGAAAGCCTCGCCGAACTCCGCCGCCTCAACGTCCATTTCCTCGGCGAGCCCTACTCGAACCAGGGCAACCGCCTCGTCTTCTTCGCCGACGCCGACGGCAATTTTCTGCACTTGATCGAACGTCCCCAACCGCTGCCCTAAAGAAAGCTTCTCCCCCTCCGCGTGTTCCAGCGCACCTTCAAGGCGTTTCACTACCGCGACTTCCGCATCATGTGGATCGGCGCCTGCACCTCCAGCATCGGCACCTGGATGCAGCAACTCGCCCAGGCCTGGCTCGTCTTCGAGATCACCAAGTCGGCCTTCCTGCTCGGCCTCGACTCTTTCCTCGCGCAAATCCCGATCTTCCTCTTCTCCCTCGTAGGCGGCGTCTTCGCCGACCGCATCGAGCGCCGCAAGCTCCTCCTCGCCTCCCAGGTCATTCAAATGACCTGCGCCTTTACCCTCACTGTCCTGTTCGCCACCGGCAAAGTTCACATCTGGCATATCCTCACTTTGTCCTTCATCGTCGGCACCGCGCAGTCCTTCGGTGGACCCGCCTACTCCGCCCTCATCCCCACCCTCGTCGACCCCGAGGACCTGCAAAACGCCATCGCGCTCAACTCCATCCAGTTCAACCTCGCCCGCATCGTCGGACCCGTCCTCGGCGGCATCGCGCTCAAAACCCTCGGCGCCTCCTGGTGCTTCGGCCTGAACGGCCTCTCCTTCGTCGCGGTCATGATTTCCCTCCTCGTCATCCGCACCCGCTTCCGCCCCAAGCCCACCACCGAAACCATGCTCGAAAGCATGAAGCAGGGCCTCTCCTTCGTCCGCTCCCATCCGGCCATGGTTCCCTTGATCGGGCTCGCCTTCTCCATGACCCTGCTAAGCGTCCCGCTCCTTGTCTTCCTCCCGGTCTTCGCCCGCGAGGTCTTCCACGGCGGCTCGAATACCTTCACCGTCCTGCTCTCGTTCTCCGGCGCCGGCTCGGTCTGCGGCGCGCTCATCGTCGCCTACTTCGGCAGGATGAAGCGCCAGGGCGCCGTCGCCCTTGTCCTCCTCATCATCCTCGGCGTCCTCATCTCGGCCTTCTCCCAATCCCGCCTCCTCCCACTGAGCTGCCTGCTCATCTTCCTCTGCGGCGCCGCCCTCATCGGCGTCTTCGCCATGATCAGTTCCCTCGTCCAGATCCTCACCGAGGACCGCATGCGCGGCCGCGTCATGAGCGTCTACACCCTCGCCTTCCGCGGCGGCATGCCCATCGGCAGCCTCCTGGTCGGCATGGCCAGCGAACGCCTCACCGCCCCCGCCGTCCTCACCGCCAACGGCATCTTACTCGGCGTCCTCGGCTTCTACTTCGCCGCCGCCCACCGCCGGGTAACTTCCCTCTAAGTTCTGTCCTACAGCACCCACCCTAACAGGAACATATGATTTACACCCGCTTATCCCGGTGCTAAGCTGCGGCTGCATTGGCGTCCTCCCGGGGGCTTCCGGCAAGAATGCCAAACAAACAGGCAGGCGCCGCGCCTAAGTTGGGCGTGGCATGGGGGCAGACAACAATGAAACTCCGAATGAACCCGATGTCCTATCTAACATCGGGACTTCACAACCACCTAATAAGGCTCACGCCATCGGCCATCCTCTACCCGGCCGTCTTCGTCCTGGCTCTGTCGGCAACCGTCTCAGCACAACAGTTCATCACCATCGACGCTCCCGGCGCCGGCTCCGGTCGCTACCAAGGCACCGAAGCGATAGACATCAGTCCAGAGGGCGCGATCCTCGGCTACTACGTCGACACCGGCTATCGGAGCCACGGCTTCCTGCGCGCCCCGGACGGAACCTTCACCACCATCGACGCCCCCGGCGCCGGCACAAACCCTGCCGAGGGAACCATCCCCTGTAGCCGCAACCAGACAGGGTCAATCACCGGATACTACACTGACACGAACTATAACCGTCATGGTTTCCTCAAAACCCCGGACGGCGCATTCACCGCTATCGACGCTCCCGGCGCGGGTATAGCCGCCAATCAGGGCACCATCCCGTTCAACATCAACCCGGAGGGAGCGATCGCCGGATATTATGCCGACGCCAGCGGCGCCTACCACGGCTTCCTGCGTACTCCGGACGGCGCTATCACGACCGTCGATGCGCCCGGCGCAGGCACAGGCGCGTTCCAAGGAACCTGGATCCAAGCCGGTGACCTCGACTCGAAGGGAACCATCGCCGGAAATTACATCGACGATGATTCGGTAGCTCACGGCTTCGTCCGCTCCCCCAACGGAGCCTTCACCACCTTCGAAGTCCTGGGTGCGAAGGCCATCGCCAATGAGGGCACCTTCGTTTCAGGCCTCAACGCCTCGGGAACAACAGTCGGAAGTTATTTCGACGGAACCTCCGCGATTCACGGCTACATCCGCACTCCCGGCGGCGATATCGTCACCTTCGACGTCGCGGGCGCGGGCGTGGGTCCGAGACAAGGCACGCGTGCCGAAGCCATCAACTCTCTGGGCACGATCACGGGGACCTACGTTGGTACAGACTCCGTCTATCATGGTTTCGTGCGCGCTAGAAACGGCGTGATTACTAAGTTCGACCCTCCGGGCGCCGCCGGTTTGGGTACCATCCCTACAGAAATCGACTCGGCAGGTACGATCGTCGGGCTCTACTACGACGCCAACGGCGCGACTCACGTTTTCGTGCGCACAAGGTGAAATCGCCTCTCGCATGACAATCCGCGCATCCTGTCTAAACCGTCACGGCCGATCACATTGTGCCTCAGGCCGCTTACTTCGCCCGATAGGATCGAAGTATCTCATCGACACTCGCGTTTCCCGTCGGGTACCCGACCGCGCCCGAGTCCGCACCGGCATCGAGCAAGGCCTCGATCACCCAAATCCAATTCCCTCTCGGCCGCGCCGGATCGTCCGCATCGGCCTCCTTCGCAGCCTACACCGCCGAAGCCATCTGCGTCCCGCCCCACACATTCCGCGCTTCGAGCGGAGGCCTGTATTTCAGAATCGCCTTGATCGTGTCCAGACCACCGCTCATCGCAGCCCAGTGAAGTCCCGTTAGCTTGCGCTGCCGGTAAGTGTTCGAATCGACACCGCGACCAAGGAGACAATCGGCCACCTCCGCCCGGCCGTACCCGCACGCCCAGACAAACCCGGATTCCATCTGCGCCCGGGTCGCATCCGGCTTGAGCGAGCCGTCCGCATGAATGAAACTCTTCACCAGATCCAGCCGCCCCACGCCCGCTGGCGCAACGCCAACCTCTGCTCCGGGTTGCTGCCATTCGAGCGATCCCGCGAGGAACGGTGCCGGATGTTCAGTTTTAAGCTTGCGTTGCGTAAGCGGACCGCCGTTTGTAGCAGCGCCCGTCTGTGCAACCGTTATGATTTCCGGTCGCCAGAAAAGTCCGGATGCTCCGGTTCAGTCCAGTATGATAATCAGTCAGTCTTTCGAGGCTCG
>JAJYKC010000172.1 GCA_021788955.1 Acidobacteriota bacterium | reverse complement strand
GATGGACAAAGTAAGGTGCATCCCAGATCGCGGGCATCCAGTGAATGAGCCCGACTTCATCGTGCAGGACGCGGCGGTTGGAGGTGAACTTGTCCCAGGCGCTGGAGCCGCTGCTGGCGCGGAGGATGGCCACCTGGTCGCCAGGCTGCAAGTGGGTGTTGACGAATTTCGTCAGGCTGGTTCGCACGAAGGCGACGCTGCCAAAGGAGAGGTGCAGGTCGTCGATCAGAAAGGCCATGGTGGTTTTGGCCGCGGCCGAGTTCGCGGGTTGCATGGAGGCGTTGCTGACGTAGTTCACGCCGACGACGGGGCGTGGTTTGTTGTCTTCGAGGACTAGGAAGTCGTCCGGCTTGAGATTGGTGACCTGGCGGCCGCGGTGGTCCGTGACGACGGCGTCGACCTGAACGAGGTTCACTTCGACGCGCACGATCGGCCTCGGCGCGGAGGGGGCGGGTGGATTTTGTGCCAGCAGCGGGAAGGTACAGAGGGCAAAGCCGGTGGTCAAAGACAAGCGGCGGTGCATGCGGAACCTCCTGCTAAGTAGACGGAGCGGGGCGTTTTCCGGTACGGATTTTAGCAGACCCAGCGTGGGGTCCGGCTTGCGGGGTGTCCACTAATGCTGGGGAATGGTGGCGGCGGCATCGGGTCGTGGAGGCCGGATGGCGAAGTCCGCCCAGGCCAGGCGGGTGCGCATCTTTTTCCTGGGCTGTAGAGTGTCGGTGACCTGAAGCACGAGCGAGTAATCGCCGGGTGAGAATGCCTGGTTGAGTTTGACGGCCCCCGATACGACCATCGAGCCCTGGCCGTTGGGGGCCGCGTCGAGGTTTGTTGGCGATCCGGTATAGACGAGTTTGGCGTCGTGATAGATGAGGGGCTGGGCGACCAGGGCCGTTTTCTGCGAGGCCGGATCCGTGCGTGGGTCGAAGACGGCGCAGCGGAAACCGAGCCATGCGTCCGGACGGAACCGGTGGGTCACGAACGCCTGAGAAAACTGGGCGCCGGCCTGCGGGTTGCTCTCGTCGATGGGGCCGATTTCGAGGCTCGACAGCGCCGCTTGTCCCTGTTTCCGGCCCGGGATGACCAGGACCTGATTCGCCGAGCCGAGCCGTCCGGAGCCGCGATCGAGCACGGCGGCGCGCACTTGATAGGTTGCGCCGGGCGGCAGGTTGAACTTGAAGCCGTAGACGATTCCCTGGCGCAGCGCGGCCTCATACTGCGCGGCGTTCAGCGAGATTTTGGCCCGGGCGGTGACATGTGCCGCCGCCGTGCCATCGGGCCGGAAAGCGAACACGGCGAGATCGAGGGTTCCGGCGCGGGAGCCGTCGGGTTGTTTGGCGAGGTGCAGGTGACGGGGTTCGACGTACAAAAAGTTCTGCACGTCGCCGGCGTCGCCGGAGTAAGTGTAGTCCGTCGTGAGAACCACCGGCACCTGGGAACGGACGAAGGGGGAGAAAATGGCCTGGACGAGTTGCCGCGTGCCGGCCGGCTCCGGTTCAGGGCCGGCGAAACTGTCGGGAAGGCCGAGGAAGCCGCGGCGGCTGCGTACGTGGAGGCCGCGCGGTTTCACCCGGACCTGGATGGTATGGAAGGGCGGACTGTAGCGCGCAAGCGAGTTGGGCGCCGGGGAGAAGCCGATCAGGTAGTAACTATCGAGGTCGTTCTCTACCTTTGCGATTTCGCGGTTGAGATCGTTGGACTGGCTGAGGAACATGCCGCCGGTCTGGTTAGCGAGGAAGACGAGTCCGTCCGTGGACGAAATGAAGCCGGCGATGGACTGCGTGCTGTAGACGCCCATGACCGCGGCGTCCGGTTCGAACGTGCTGAGGCCCGCCGCGTCCACGGTGTATAGGACTACCCCGGCGCGGTTGGCCAGATCCGTCAAAGAGCGGAAGGCGGCAAGCACGATCGGATCGGCACCGTAGCCGGTCACCAGCGGGATGCCGTCTGAGAACACGATGACGGCTTAGCGCCCCGGGATGGCGGACATGCCCTGGAGAATGAAGCGGAGCGCGCCGAGGGTGCCTCCGGTAAAGACGTTGCTGGCGCTCTGCAAATCCCAGTCCTCGGCGGCGGTGGGGCGGCGCGGCGGGCCGGAAGAGAGGTAGGCGGGAGGCTGTTGGTCGACGAAGTAGGGCATGTACCACAAGGCGGGCAGCCAGTGAATGAGTCCTGCCTCTTCGAGCAGGACGTGAGGGTTGGAAGTGAACTCGTCCCAGGCGCCTGAGCCACTGCTCGAGCGAAGGATGGCCACTTCGTCGCCGGGCCGCAACTGGGTATTGACGAACTTAGTGAGGCTCTTGCGCAGGTACGCGACGCTTTCAAAGGAGAGGTTGAGGTCGTCGACGAGAATGGCGATGGTGGTTTTGGCCGCGGCGGCGTTCGCGGGTTGCATGGAGGCGTTGTGGACGTAGTTGACGCCGACGACGGGGCGGCGCTTCTTGTCTTCGAGGACTTCGAAATCGTCCGCTTTCAGATTGGTGACCTGGCGGCCGTGGCGGTCCGTGACGACGGCGTCTACCTGGACGAGGTTCACCTCGACGCGGACGATGGGCGGCGGAGGCGCGGAGGCGGCCGGCGGTTTCTGGGCGAGCAAGGGGAGTGCGCAGAGAGTGAATCCGATGGTCAAAGACGAGCGGCGGTGCATGCACAACCTCCGATTGATCTGGGCGGGCGAGCCCCGGTATTGAATTTTACTGGTGGCCGGACCATAGTCGGTTAATGCTCGGGCATTGTGGCGGCGGTGTCGGGGCGCGGCGGCGCGATGGCAAAATCGGACCAGGCGATGCGGGTGCGGAATTTCCGTTTGGGCTGGAGGGTGTCGCTTACCTGAAGCACGAAAGCGTAGTTGCCGGGGGTGAAATACGTGTCGAGGGGGATGGCGCCGGAGATGACCAGAGAGTGTTGCTTGTTCGGCGCTGCGGAGAGGTGCGTGGCAGGTCCGGTGAAGATGAGAGCGTCGTCGCGGTAAATGAGCGGTTGGGCGAGGATTGTGGCTTCGCCGGAGGCGGGGTCGGTCCGCGCGTCGAAAATGGCGCAGCGGAATCCTAGTTGCGCGCCGGGCGGGAATTGGTGTGTCAAGAAAGGATGGGAGACGCGAACGCCGAGCCGCGGCCCGTCCTTCGGGACGGCGCCGATCTCGAGGCTGGACAGGGCGGCCCGGCCTTTGTTGCGGAGGGGGACCACGATGGCTCGACTTGCGGTGCCGAGGCGTCCGGAACGTCGGTCGAGGACGGCGGCGCGAAGTTGGTAAGTGTTGCCGGGCGGCACGGTCACGTTCAGGTTATAGACGAGCCCGTCGTGGAGGGCCTTGGCGTACTCGGCGGAAGTGAGCGAAACCTGCGCGCGGATGGTCGAGTGGGCGGCGACGTCGCCGAATCGCGAGAAGGCGTAGAGGGCGAGATCGAGCGTGCCGGTGCGTGAGCCGCCGGGGTGTTTTGTCAGGCGAAGGCGGCGAGGCTCGATGTAGAGGTAATTCTGCAGGAAGGTGGTTTTTCCGTAGTAGGCGAAGTTACTCGTGAGCACGACCGGGACCTGTCCTCGGACGAAGGGCGAAAAGACCGCCTGGAAGAGGCGTTGTATGCCGACCGGGCGGTCCGCAGGCCCCGGAAGATTGTCGGGGATGGAGAAAAAGCTGTGGCGGGAGCGTACACGCAGGCCGAACTTCTTTACGCGGACCCGGATCTGGTGGAATTGCGGGCGGGGATCGAAGCGGCCTCGCGACGGCGTGAAGCTGACGAGATAGAAGCTGTCGAGATCCCTTCGTACTCCGGCGATTTGGCCGTTGAGATTGTCGGAATCGTGCAGGAGCCTGCCGCCGGTCTGGGAGGAGAGGAAATGCAGGGCGTCGAGGGAGGAGACGTAGCCATTGAAAGGGGGTGTGACGGGATCCACGGTAGCCGGTACGCCAGCGAACGGATCGTACTCCAGGGGGCCGGGGTCTAAATCGCCCAGGTCGGGGCTGGTGGCATTGACGGTGTAGATGACGATGCCGGCGCGGTTGGCGAGGTCGGTGAGCGCGTGGACGGCGTCGAACACTTCCTTCTTAAATCGAGATTCGACGTCGAGCGTCAGGCCGCCGGAGAAAAGGATGATGGCTTTACGTCCGGGCATGGCGGACATGCCTTGGAGAACGAGGCGGAGCGCGCCGAGCGTGCCACCGGCGAAGACGCCGTTGACGGTTTCTCCATCCCAGTCCTCGGCCGCGGAAGGATGGCCCGGACGCGTGAAACCGGATGAGATGAAGCTCGGCGGCTTGGCGTAATTGAAGTAGGGCGAGCCCCAAAAGGCGGGCACCGAACGGAGCAGGTTGATCTCGCTGAGCAGCACGCGGCGGTTGTTGGTGAAACGGTCCCAGGCGCCGGATCCGGTGCTGGTGCGGAGGATAGCCACGCGGTCGTCCGGGCGAATCTGGGTGCCCACAAACTTCTTCAGAGCTCTCTGCACGAAGATCTCATCGATGCCCGCGATGCTCAGGTCGTCGATGAGAAACGCGAACGTGGTTCGGGCCGATGGATTCGGGCCTTGGAACGAGGCGTTGTGGACGTAGTTGACGCCGACGATGGGGCGGGGCTTCTTGTCTTCGAAGACTTCGAAATCGTCCGGCTTGAGATTGGTGACCTGGCGGCCGAGCAGATCCGTTACGATCGCGTCCACCTGGACGAGGTTCACTTCGACGCGGACGATGGGAGGGGGAGGCGCGGAGGGGGCCGGCGGTTTCTGGGCGAGCAGTGGGAACGTGCAGAGGGCGCCTGCGATGGGCAGGAGCGCGAGGCGGCGCGGGATGTTCCGCTCGGCGGGCAGTCCGGACGTCCGCATGGGACAGGATTGTAGCGAATTGCGCCGTATGCTCAGGAGCCGAGGATGTCGACGAGATCCGCGAAGACGCCGTAGGCGGTCTGTTCAACGCCGGGCGCGAGGCAGATGGTTCCGAGGGTACCCATCAGGTCGGTGTGCAGAAGCAGGAGGTTCGAGGTGCGTTCGGCGAGGGCGAGGGGATCGGTGCGGTCGATGACCTCGGCGCGGACGCGGAGGTGGATGCGGCCGGCGGAGCTGCGGCCACGGGTGACCAGGCGCACGGTTTTGCCGGAGGCGGCGAGTTCGGCGACGCGCTCCGGTGTGAGGCGGCCGATGCCGCGGCGGTCGACATCGAGCGGGGTGAGGCGAGCGTCCATGAGGACGTTGGCGAGGGCGGCGGCTTTTACGGCGGAGTCGTAGCCGTCGATGTCGAAGGAAGCGTCGGCTTCCGTGATACCAAGTTGGCGTGCCTGCGCGATGCCTTCTTCGAGCGGCAGCCCTTTGTGCATCGCGTCGATGGCGATGTTGGTGGTGGAGTTCAGAACGCCGGTGAAGCCGAGGACGCGGACGGCGGGCAGGGTTTTGCGCACCAGATTGAACACAGGCGCGCCGTCCATGACGGTAGATTCGAAACGAAGCTGCACGCCGGCGGCTTTGGCCTCGGTGGCGAGCGCCGCGTAGGCGTGGGCGATCGGACCCTTGTTGGCGGTGACGGCATGGAGGCGGCGCGCAAACGCGGCGCGGAGATGCGAGGTCGCCGGTTCGCCGGTTGCCGGGTTCAGCGTTGTGAGTTCCACTACGGCGTGAGCGGAGGCGCGGTCGAGAAATTCGCCGACCGAGCTTGCCGGCGGGCCGAACTGCGGAGTAGCGGAGAGACCGGCGGCATCGTAAGCAGTACCGTGGCGCGCGGTATGGATGGCCGTGATGCGGAACGGGTAGCGCTCGCGCTGCGTCTCAATCAAGCGGGCGAAGGCGCGGCCGACGGAGCCATAACCGATCAGGGCCAGTTGCAAGCTCCCAGTGTAGCGGCCCACCCCGGGTCGGACGAGAAAAAGCGCCGGAGCGAACGACGACTACTGCGCTACGAGTGTTTTAGAATAGGCAGTTCGCGATGTCGTATCAGATCCAACCCATCAAGGAATTTCTCGTCCGGCCGGCACTGCCCGCCAAACTGGAGCGGCTGAATGAGATCGCCTACAACCTTCTCTGGAGTTGGGATCATTCCGTGCGCGCGGTGTTCCGGCGGCTCGATCCGGTTCTGTGGAAGTCCTGCGGGCACAACCCGGTGCTGTTCCTGGGCCGCGTGTCGCA
>JAJYKC010000171.1 GCA_021788955.1 Acidobacteriota bacterium | reverse complement strand
TCGCCGCACGCGTCTCCGCCGCGCCCGCGCCATCCGTCTGGATCGCCACCTGGGGCGCTTCCCAGCAAATCCCCGAGCCCCAAAACGCTCTCCCGCCTGAGTCCCTCCGCGATTCGACCATCCGCGAAATCTTCCACCTCTCCGCCGGCGGCCCCTCCCTCCGGGTCCACCTCTCGAATGCCTTCGGCACAACACCCCTCCACCTCACCTCCGTCCACATCGCCCGCCCGCTGTCTCCGGCCTCCTCCTCTATCGACCCCGCCTCCGACCACGCCCTCACGTTCTCGGGCGCCTCCGACGTCACCATCCCTCCCGGCGCCGAATACGTCTCCGATCCTGTCGTCTACCCCGTCGCCCCGCTCGCCGACCTCGCCGTAACTTTCCACTTAGACATCCCGCCCGATCCCCAAACCGGCCACCCCGGCTCCCGCGCCACCACCTGGTACGTCCATGGCGATTCCACCGCCGCGCCCGAACTTACTAACCCCCATCATGTCGATCACTGGTACTTCGTAACTGCCATCGACGTCCTCGCCCCCGCCGGCGCCGCCTCCATCGTCGCTCTCGGCGACTCCATCACCGACGGCCACGGAGCCACCACCAACGGAAACGATCGCTGGACCGACGTCCTCGCCGCCCGCCTGCAACGCTCGCCCGCCACAGCTAACATCGGAGTCTCCAACCAGGGCATCGGCGGCAACCACTTACTCACCGACGGCCTCGGTCCCAACGTCCTCGCCCGCTTCGATCGCGATGTCCTCGCCCCCGCCGGCGTCCGCTGGCTCATCGTTTTTGAAGGTGTCAACGACCTGGGCGGCCTCGCCCGCCTCGCCGAAGTCCCTGAAGCCCAACACGCCGCCCTCGTCCAAAGCGTTCTCGCCGCCTACGCGCAGATTGTCGCCCGCGCCCACGCACACTCAATCCGCGTCATCGGAGCCACCATCACTCCCTACACCGGCTCGAATTACTACCACCCCGGCCCGCTCAGCGAAGCCGACCGCGTAGCCGTCAACCAATGGATCCGCACCCCCGGCCACTTCGACGCCATTGTCGATTTCGACGCCGTCGTTCGCGACCCCGAGCAGCCCAACCGCCTCCTCCCCGCCTACGACAGCGGCGACCACCTTCACCCCTCGCCCGCCGGCTACCGCGCTATGGGCGAAGCCATCCCCATAACTCTCTTCACTAACTAAGCTCATCCAGTGGACACCTACCACCGCCTTCTTGAACGCCTGTCGCCCGTTGCAATCCTCGAACTGACGAAGCGCCTCGTCTCCATTCCCACCGAAAACCCGCCCGGCAACTACTACGAAGAATCTGCCGCCGCGCTCATCGAAGAACTAACAGCCCTGCGCTTCGACGGCATACACCGCGAAGGCTCCTGCGTTCTCGCCTCTGCCGGAGCCGGCCCGCGCACGCTGGTCTTCAGCGGCCACTACGATGTCGTCCCCGCCCAAAGCCGCGATCAATTCACCCCGCTAGTCGAAGGCGCCAACTTGTTCGGCCGCGGCGCCTCCGACATGAAATCCGGACTCGCCGCCATGATCCACGCCGCCGCTGCCGCCCGGGACGAAGGCCTCCTCGAACACGGCCGCATCCAACTCGTTTTCGTCCCCGACGAAGAAACCGCCGGACCGCGCGGCACGCCCCATCTCATCTCCCGCGGTTTCCCCGGCAAAGACGTGATCGGCATGCTCACCCCCGAGCCCACCGGAGGCGTCGTTTGGAACGCGAACCGCGGCGCTATCAGCCTCCGCGCCACCCTCCGCGGCAAAGCCGCCCACGTTGGCCGCCAGTTCGAAGGTATTAACGCCTTCGAGCGCGCACTGCCTATCTTCGCCCGCCTCGCCGAAATCAAGAAGGAAGTCGAACTTCGCGAAACCACGTACAACATCGCCCCGGCAGCGGCCCGCAAATCCATCCTCCTCATCGGAGGCCGCGTCGAAGCCGGCACGAACTTCAATGTCACTCCCGACACCTGCTCCTTCACCCTCGATCGCCGAATTAACCCGGAAGAAGACCTACTCGCTGAATCCCGACGCGTTCTCGAAGCCCTAGACGGCCTCGAAGTCGAAACCCTCCAGCACGAACCCTCCGCCGCCACCCCGGCCGATCATCCCCTCGGCCAAATTCTCGCCCGCAACATCGCTCTCGTCACCGGCCGCCAGCCGGCCTTCGAACTCTGCCCCGGCCTCCTCGAAACCCGCTTCTACGCCGCCCGCGGCATCCCCGCCTTCGCCTACGGCCCCGGCCTCCTCACCGTCTCCCACGGCCCGAACGAATTCGTCCCCATCCGCAACCTAACGCATTGCGCCGCCATCTACTCCCTCACCGCCGCCGAAATGTTCGCGTAACGCCCGCACCCCACCAATTTGCCGCTCCCCGGCCCGCGATAGAATCTTCGATACATGCCGCAACGCTACCAGTGCACACATTGCCAGGGCACCTTCGATCCCATCGTCCTCGGACTTGACTTCAAGTGCCCGCTGCGGCACCGCGTGAACCTCATCGCCGACGGCGCCGCGCGGGAAACTCTTTGCCGGGATCCGTTGCAGGAAGGATCCCTGAAGCGTAATTTTCTAAAGTCCCAGGCCCGCATTCCCAATTTCGTTCCCAAAACGCACCGCGGTAATTTTGACGCCACTCTGAATATGACCTCGCTGCGCCTCGAACTGACCGTCAATGTGTATTGCGATTTTGTGGCGGAAGGCGGCGGCATCACCAACTGGTGGGGCCCACTCGAAAAAAGCGGTTTCAAGGAAGAGTTCCAGCAGTCGGTAAACGAGTTCTGGAATAACAAAGGTAGACTCTCCTGCACCAGGCGGGGCTGGACTGATATCGTCGTCACGCCCGAGTTCAAGGTCAATTTCCAGGATCAGCGGCAGAAGGCGAACTTCGTCGCCAACATCAACCGCGACTTCGAAGCCTACGGCCCCGGCGGTCTGCTCAAGTGCAATGGGGCCTTCGTCGGCCTGCAGCAGATCACCTCCATGAACCCGCAGGCCCAGAGCGGCGCCACCTTCCAGGCGTTCAACCCGCGCACCGTCCAGTTGGGAGTGACGCGCTCAACCGTGGCCCGGCGCGAGCGCGAGCGCATCGAAGCAATCCTCAACAACCGCGGCCCTATCGCGTTCGCCGCCAACTCCGCGCAACCGGACCCGGCGGCCTTGCTCGCTCTCGCGAAATTGGCCTCGGAGATCCTCACCCGCCGCACGCCCAACGCGCCCCGCGTGCCGCTCATTCTTACCGGCGACATCGGGCCGGGAGAAAACGCGGCGCTGGCGCAACAGCGCGCTTCCGCCGTCCGCCAGTGGCTCGTCACGCAGGGCCATCTCGACAACCCAGCCACGGCCGTCGCCGCTCATCCTAGCAACGCTCTCTCCCGCGTGGTCCTAACCTGCGACGCCACTTTCGACGACACCGTCCCGGACTGGAACTACAACATCTCCGCGCACGAGTTCGGCCACCTCATCGGCCTGCCCGACGAATACGAGGACGTCCAGGGCCTCGCCGACCCCCTGACGAATCCCAAGCGCGTCCAACGCCTCGGCTTCGACGCTCTTGTCCTGGCCGCCCGCGTCGCCGCGCCCCAGTTCGGCTCGGCCAAAACCACCACCAGCATCATGAGCTATGGCGCTGATATCCTGCCCTGCCACATGGTCACAGCCTGGGAAGCGCTCGGCAAACTATCTATGCCGTTCCTCACCGACGCCGACTGGCGGATCTCCGTGGTCTGAGTCAGTGCTCCAGCGAGTAGCCCCCATCCACCCGCAACACCGACCCCACCACATACGACGAATCCTCTGAAGCCAGAAACACAGCCGCCCGCGCCACCTCCCGGGCATCGGCCAACCGACCCACTAACACCTCCGCGCCGCCCTCCGCTAACTCGTCCTCCGAGTAATACGTCCGCTCCCCCGGCGTGTCCGTCCATCCCGGCTCCAGCACGTTCACCCGAATCCGCTTCGCCGCCAGTTCCACCGCCCACGTCGCCGCCATCTGGTTCACCGCCGCCTTCGCCCCGTTGTAAGCCGACGCCAGCGGATAGGGCCGGAACGAATGTACCGAACTTACAACAATAATGTTCCCCCCGCCCTTCTCCGCCATGTGCCACGCTGCTTCCTGGCAAGTGTGAAACACGCCCCACAGCGACACCGCCCACGTCCGCTCCACGTCCTCCACACTCAACTCAAGCAGCGGCTTCCGCACGCTGAACGCCGCGTTAGCCACCACGATGTCCACCCGCCCAAACTCGGCCACCGCCGCCTCGAACATAGCCCGGACCTGCCCACGGTCCCCCACATCCGCCCCCCACGCCAGCGCCCCGCGCCCCAACCCGCGCACCTCCTCCGCAGCGCCCTCTGCCTCGTCGCGATGCCGCGCATAATTAACAACTATGTTCGCCCCCTCGCGCGCATACTCCACCGCAATCGCCCGCCCGATCCCGCGTGAAGCCCCCGTCACCAGCGCCGTCTTGCCCTTAAGTTTCATGCGAGCTCCGCCGCGCCTCCGCCCCGCGCAATCCCTCTATCTGCATCGTCTTTGCTTCCTCTCCCCGCCGCTTCCATCGAAGTTCTCTCTCATTTGACATCCTACATGGAGGCCAACCCGAGACGGGACACGCGGAACAGAAGTGTTAGAATCGACGCAACAACTGCGATCATCGTGCTTGAACTCGGGAGGTGATAGCTCATGAGCCCCAACCCGCAGCCGGCCCGGAATTCCGCGGTCTTCGATTACATGCCCGGCCGTCATGTCGTCGCATTCCAACTGACCGCCCGACGCTTTCAAGTGTGGATCCTCGTGCGGCGCGGTAATCCGAGTTCGATGAGATGGATCGGACTTCCAGGCTACACACCCAAACCGCTTGACTGTAAGGCTAAGACCGCCGAGGTCGACGTCAACGGCGAAGGATCCACCGCCGGCCTCGTAGTGAGCCCCATTCTCTGGCCGCGAGCCTTCGGCCCCAAGAAACTCCAGAAGGCGCTGATCGAATGGACTAAGTTCGAACCGCATCTGTATACTTTCAACCCCGCGACGAATATCGCCCAGGACCGGGCCGGCAAGCACTATACCATCCAAATGGACAAGAAGCACAAACACTACGGTTGCGTGATGTACAAACCGGTGTTCCGGGCTTTAGGGGAATACCTCCACGCGGATTACGATCTCTACGCCATCGTGCCATTTGCCGATCCCAAGTCCAATGTGCGCGTTTCCGAAATCGGTTTCGGCGGAGAGTCGCACTCCCGCGGCCCCAGGCTCTACAACGTCCAGTATTTCCTGAAGGCTGCCGGAATCCTGCCGGGTCAGGAGTTCGGCAGCCCCATGATTCGCCACGGCGAGCAAGAGACGTTCAAGACCGATTGGGACGATGTGCTCGATGTATTCTGGCCGGACGGCAACACCATCACTGAGCTCAATGGAAGCGCCGCGATTCAGAGGTTTTACGCGACCACGCTTGAAGGGCGCCGGCAGTTCGGAAAGGACACTGTCCCTCGACCCGCGGGCGGCAAATGGGTGAGCACTTAGGAGCCTCGAGGATGATCACGGCGGCGTCATCGCCTTGACCTCCGCCCCTGCCTCCTCCTTCGCCTCCATCACCGCCTCCGCCCCGCGCAGTCCCGCGGCCGTCGCCTTCAGCCGGATCGTCCCGCCCATCTTCGCCGTCCGCACCACCACCAGCGCCCGTCCATAATATAACTTCCGCTCCGCTCCTTGATACGGCGCATCGTCCCTGCCGTCCCCATTCCCCACCGCCTGTATCACGCCCGGCCCGTCAAGCGCGAACTGAACCTCCTCATCCGCATTCATCACCAGTCGCCCCTTCGCATCCACCGCCTCCACGGTTACAAAGGCCAGGTCCTCGCCGCCGGCCCGCAGCACTCCCCGGTCCGCCTTCAACCGCAGCTCCGCCGCCTTACCCGCGGTCTGCAGCAAGCTCTCCGCTACCACGCGCCCGCCCTGAAGTCCCTCGGCCTTCAGCGTGCCCGGCGCATACGGGACATCGAACGTCGCCTTGAACTGCTCCGCTTCTCCCGCCGGCTTTTCCCCCATCAACTTACCATTCAAATACAGCCGCACTTTCTCAACCCCCGAATACACCTCCACCTGCATTGTC
>JAJYKC010000170.1 GCA_021788955.1 Acidobacteriota bacterium | reverse complement strand
TTCCCTTGGTGTACTGCTGGTGGAGCTTGCGACGGAGAAGCATCCGTTTTTGGCCGATACAGCGGTTGGGACCACGATCGCCATCGCGCAAGCTGAAGTGAACTATCCGACGCCGGCGGTGCCCGGTGGCAAGCGGTTCGCCGCGCTCGTGCAGGCGATGCTCGACAAGGACCCGGCACGGCGGCCGTCGATGGCGGAGGTGGGCCGGGCGATGGAGAAGGTGGTGTCGCTTGCGGTCCGGAGAAATCGCAGGCGAGTCATTTGGGGCGCGGGCGGAGTTGCGGCCGTTGCCGCGGCAGGCGCGTTTTTGTGGTTGCGCCCGGGCGGACCCGCGGTTCCGATGCTGGGCTCGCCGGTGGCGCTGACGAACTACAGCGGCATCGAACAGCAACCGGCATTTTCTCCGGACGGCCGTACGTTGGCATTTGTTTGGTCGGGACTTGATGGGCGCCAGGACGACCTGTATATCCGAGCCGCCGACGCGGTTGATGCGCAGCCGCGGCGGCTGACCAACGAAGCCAATGAGGACCTGACGCCGGCCTTCTCGCCAGACGGGAAATCGCTGGCCTGGGTGCGCCAGGTTCTCGATGGCGGCGATGACGAAGTCTGGGTCGCGCCGGTAAGCGGAGGCGATGTAGGTCGGGCGCGGATGGTGGCGAAAACCCTCAACGACGGCGGGTTCCGGGGACTTGCGTGGACGCCGGACTCGCGGGCGCTCATCGTACGCGATAAGGGCCCGCGCGGGTGGCCTTTGGTTCGGATGCGGGTTGCGGACGGATCGAAGACCTACCTCACGGACGCGCAGAATATGCAGGACTACCAACCCGTCGTGTCGCCGGACGGGAAACGGCTGCTGTTTCTCCGCTACAACGTCTTGCGGCCTCAGGTCTGCTATGCGGCCCTCGGCGCGGCGTTGGGGACGCCGGCTTGCAGAGAGATTCGAATGGGCCTCTTGTCCGCGACCTGGACGCTCGACTCGCGGTCCATCCTGCTCAGCAGCGCCGATGCGCTTTGGCTGATCGAGGCGGATGGGAGAGCTTCGGGTCAGATGACGAAGCTGCGCGATGGGGTCTTCGCTAACCTGGTTACCGATGTTGCGGGGCGGAGATACGCGTATGACCGCAGCGTTGTCGATGCCAATATCTGGCAGCTCGATATTTCCACGCATCGAGTCTCCGAATTGCTCTCCTCGAGCGAAGAGGACAGCGAACCGGACATCTCGCCGGACGGCGGCCGGATTCTGTTCCGGTCGGCACGCTCCGGACACTTTGAACTGTATGTGGCGAGCCGGGACGGCAGCGGGCTGCGGCAGTTGACTCATCTGGGGAGCCATTGCGGCAGCGCGCGGTGGTCTCCTGACGGCAACTGGATCGCCTACGATTCGGTCCAGGACTTTCCGGGTCCGAAGGGAGTGCGGAAATTCGACAACATTTATGTGATGCCGACCGCAGGGGGGGTCGGCGCTCCGGCTGACCGACGACACCGTGGGTTCGGTGGTTCCCAACTGGTCCGGCGATAGCCAATGGATCTACTTTTCGCGCGGTAAGGACCGGCAGACGTGGAAAGTCCGGAGGAACGGCGGGCCGCCCGTGGCTGTTGCCTCAGGGGAGATGTGGGGCGCGGTGGAAAGCGCGGATGGCAAGTGGATTTACTACGAGAAGGCGTCGACGGGGAAGGGTTTGTGGCGGCGGCGCGTGGAGGGAGGGCCGGAGGAGCCGATTCCCGGGACGGAGAAACTGATATACCGGACGTGGCAGATCGGGAGCGACTTCCTGGTTTTTCTTCGCAGCGCGCCGAATCCGGGCTTCTATCGCATCAGCCTGGCGAGGGATAAGATTGGCGCGCCGAGTTTCGTAGGTCCGGCGCCGCGGCGTCTGTACTTAGGTCCGGGCACGATGTCGGTGTCGCCTGACGGGGACACGATTCTCTACACGTCGGAAGACCTCGACATCGGAGATATCTACGCTGTCTCTCCGGCAAACCCGGACAAACGATGACGTGAGACACGGGAATGCCGCGGCGGAGTCTGCCGGATGCGCTCGCTTTGAGGATGGCAAATCATTCGGGGCCAAGTCGAATACCATTGCGGGGCGCGCCAAAAGCTGTTCGGTTTCCGCCCGGAATTCCGTTCACCCTCGCCCTGATTTCAGACCGGAGCGTGCGGCGCGAGGTTATCTTGTCAACGCGGGGCGCAATACGCTGCGGTCAAAAGTCGCCGCCCGGGCGTTCTGCCTCACCCCAGCATCGTTGTTCGTCTGTGCCGTTGCCGCGTGCGGTCAATCGCCAGATGAAACCTTGCCTGCTTAAGGCAAGCCTTATTATTGATAGCGGAGAGCTTCGGCGGGTGGGACGGAAATGGCGTGGCGGGCGGGCAGCAGGCACGCCAGGAGTGCGGTGAGGGCGAGGAGCGCGGCTGCTGCGAACAGACTGCCTGCGGCGAAGGCGCTTTGCATCCAGTGGGCGAGGATGGCACCGAACAAGCCGTCGAAGGCAAGACCGACGACAAGGCCCGCGGCCGCGCTCACAAGGGCGATGCGCGCGGCTACCCACAGGACGTGAGCGCGTGGCGCGCCGAGCGCCAGGCGGATGCCGAACTCCGTAGTGCGCTGCGCGACGGAGTAAGCGACGATGCTGAAAATGCCGATCAGCGCGAGCGCGAGCGCCATGGCCGAGAAGACGCCAAACAGTATGGAGAAGAGCCGCTGTCGACTGTACTGTGCGTCGCGCTCGATGGCTTCGTTGAGGGGAAGGGCGCCGTTGGAAATCTCCTGGCCGGAGGCGGCGGACGCGATAGCGGCGCGGATGGAGTGCAGGTAGATGAGCGGATCGCGCTGGGTGCGGACGAGGAACTGAGTGTAGGGCGGCATCATAGCGGTGTAGGGAATGTAGATGGCGGGGACGACGGGACGATCAAGGCCATCGTTGCGCGCATCGCCGACGACGCCGATGATCTGGCGCCAGGCGGTGCTATGCGCGGAGGCGGCCTCGAAGGGGTACTGACGCGTGAGACCAGGAATGCGTAGCTGCCGGCCCAAGGCTTGGGACGAGGAGAAATAGCGCGCCGCGAAAGCGCGATTGACGACCGCGATGAAGTCTCCGCGGGTGTTTTCATCTGCATTCCAGACGCGGCCTTGAAGCAGGGGAATGCGGAGCGCAGCGAAATATCGCTTGCCGACGAGCATGACGCGGGCCTGCGGCTGCTCGCGATCGCGAAGTCCGTCGATGTTGACGGAGCTCTCAGCGCCGGTATAGGGCGGCGTGGCATCGGTGCCGACAGCGACCGTGGAGACACCGGGGACGGATGCGATCTTCTCCCGGATCCGCTCGATGTAAGCGGTGCGTGCTTCGCGCGGTTGAATACGGCTCCACTCGCCTGGGTCGTGGACGTGGAGCATGATGCCCAGCTTCATGACATTTGCCGGATCGTAGCCAAGCGGCATCTTCATCAGCTCAAGAAAGCTGCGGATGGCGGTGCCCGCGGTGGCCATGAGAAGAAGCGTGAGCGCGACTTGCGCGGCGATGAGAACACTGAAGCGATGCTTTGCGGGAGCAGCGACAACGCCAATCTGCCTTCCGGGGAGCATAGGCGCCGTATCGTGACGCGAGAGACGGGATGCGGGGACAAGACCGAAAAGGACGCCGCAGAGCAGCGCGAGCGCGACGGAGAACGCGAGGATAGCAGGGTTGGTGCGGATCACGGATTCGGCTGGAAAGGAATCCGGGGAAAGCAACAAGGGAAGCCTCGCAAGCCAGTAAGACGCAGCAACGCCGAGGATGGCGCCGGTCGAGGAGATGACGAGGGCCTCGACGAGCAACTGGCGGACGATGCGCCAGCGACTGGCGCCGATTGCGCTGCGGATGGCGAGCTCATGCTGACGCGTGCGGCCACGGGACAGCAGAAGAATCGAGCAGTTGGCGCAGCCGATGATTAACAGGAGCACAACGCCTGCGAGAAGGAGCGACAGGGCCGGCCCGGTTGTCCGCAGGTAAGGCACGATGATGGGCTGCAGCCCGAGATGCCAGTGATCGGGAAAGTGCTCGGGATGCTGTTTGGCGAACTGGCGCACGATGGGCTCGAGCGCGGAGTTGGCGGCGGCAGGTGTGAAGTGGGGCCGGAGTTTGATCCACGGTATGTAGGCCAAGTAGGAAACGTTGGCAAGACGCCGCATTGAACTGGCCGACAGGTAGACATCGCCGACGCCGGTGGTGTCATTGAACGCGAAGCTGCGCGGCATGACCCCGATGACGCTGTAGGGGGCGCGATTGATTTCCAGCGTACGGCCGATGATGTGGGGATCGCCGCCATAGTGGCGCTGCCAGAAGCGGTAGTTGAGGACAACAACGGAGTGGCCGCCGTTGTTCGCATCGGATGGCTCGATGTTGCGACCGAGAAGCGGGCGTACGCCAAAGAAAGTCCCGGCATTCTCTGTGAGGTAGACGCCAAAGACGTCTTCCGGCAGTGCGGCGCTGGTGATCTCCATGTGAGAGTTATTGAAGCCCAGCAACGAAGCAACCGGGGCCGCGAGGCGCAGCTCATCAAACTGTGCCTTGTCGACGGGAAACCATCGAGGCTCGTCCGGATTTTGCTCGTCGATGATGACGGGGTTCATAATGCGGCCAGCATCGGCGTAGGGAAACGGGTGCAGCAGAACGGCATAAATGAGCGAGAACATCGCCGTGGTGGCGCCGATGCCGAGCGCGAGTGAGAGCACGGCGACAGCAGCGAAGCCAGGATTGCGGCGCAGGGCGCGAAGACCGTAGCGGATGTCTCCGCCTAATTCGTCGAAGAGGCGGAGGCCGATGGCGTCGCGGTACGTTTCGTTTTGGGCGGCGGGCTGGCCGAGGGCGATGCGGGCTTTGCGACGGGCTTCTTCTTCGGGGATGCCATGGCGGATTAAATCTTCCTGGCAGGCGTCGAGTGTAGAACGAAACTCTTCTTCGACATCGCTGGGGGTGCGTGGCGCGAGAGCGCGCCAGAGTTTAAGAATTGCGGCGAGGAGACTCATATCTCATCCGCCTTCTTGTCGAGAATGGCGGCTACGACAGCGGCCATGTCGGTCCATTTGGCGGTCTCGGTCTTAAGCTGACGCCTACCGGCAGCGGTGAGCGAGTAAAAGCGGGCGCGGCGATTGTTCTCCGACTCACCCCACTCGCCTTTGAGCCAGCCCCGGCACTCGAGACGATAGATGGCGGTGTAGAAGGACCCCTGCAGAATTTCGAGGCGCTCGCCGGAGATCTGCTGGATGCGCAGGAGGATGCCGTAGCCATGCAGCGGCCCGAGCGAGACCGCCTTGAGGATAAGCATCTCGAGTGTGCCCTGCGGGAGCTCGACCGGTTTCGTAAGAGGCTCTCTCCTATCCGCGAAAGGAGAATAACACGCGCTCTCCTCTCCCGTCAAGGAGACTGGAATCCGGTTGAGTGTGTCTTCGGCAGTGCACTCACGGAGGCCTTTCGGCGAATCGGCACGCGCAGCCTTTAATTGATGGACACGGGGTCCGCATTGTTGTGCCCGACCAGGACGCGACGATGCGGAAGTAAGACGACGAGTACGGGGCCGGTGCGTGGGCTGCGGCGTGAGAAAGCCCCGGCGGAATCCGCCGGGGCTTTGCCGGGATGAGCCCGTTCTTTTCTTATCGCGCACGACGGAGCCGCGCGGCTTGCGCCGCTCACGGCCCTGTGCGCTAATTCGGAACGACGGAGATGGTTCCTCCATTGGCGCCGACCTGGATCCTGACCTTCACCGGATTGGGCAGCGGCGTCAGCCCTGGGCCGACCGCGGTTGCGTTCAGTACGAATGCGTTCGCGCCGGAAGGCTGGATTTGAACGCTGAGATGGACGTTCTGGGATGCGCCGGAGTAGACCCACTGCCCCTGGTAGGGTCCGTGTTGTGCCAGGGTGAAGGAGCCCGCCGGAACGGTGACGCTGTAGGCGCCGACCATGAGCGAGAACGACGCGGTGGCCAGATCCAGTCCGGTGCTGTCGGGATTCAGGGTGAAAGCGGAAGACAGGTTGAAGTTAGGCGACTTGCCGATGGTGGTGACGGCCGCGCTCATGGTGTTGAAGCCCATGGCGAATACGCAGGAATTGCCGGCCGGGAGGTTCGATTCGACGAGGGTCACGTCGGACCAATTCACGACGCCGTCGTTGTCGAGGTCGGCGTCGG
>JAJYKC010000169.1 GCA_021788955.1 Acidobacteriota bacterium | reverse complement strand
GCCTTCTTCGTCTCCGCGCCCGCCAACGTCCGCTACCTCACCGGCTTCACCGGCAGCAACGGCCTCGCCGTCGTCGCCCGCTCCGGCCTGACCCTGTTCACCGATCCCCGCTACACCATCCAGGCCGGCGAACAGTCCTCCTGCCCCGTCCGCATCGCCCGCGGCCCCTTAAGCCGCGCCGCCGCCAAACTCGCCGCCCGCAGACACTGGCGCCGCATCGGCTTCGAATCCGGCCGCATGCTCTTCAGCGACTACTCGACCCTCCGCGACTCGCTCGGCCGCACCGTCACCCTCTCCCCGCTGGGCCCCCTCGTCGAGGAACTCCGCATGGTGAAATCCCCGGACGAAATCGCCTTCATCCGCCGCAGCGTCCTCACCAACTCCCTCGCCCTCGATGCCGCCCTTCCCGTCGTACGCCCCGGCGTCACCGAGCGCGACATCGCCGCCGAACTCGAATACCAGCAGCGCCGCCACGGCGCCGAAAAAGCCGCCTTCGACACCATCGTCGCCGCCGGCCCCCGCTCCGCCCTGCCTCACGCCGAGCCAGGACCGCAGCCGATAATCGCCAATCATCTACTATTGATAGATATGGGCGCGTGCCAGGACGGCTACTCGAGCGACATGACACGTGTCTTCGCCGTCGGCCGCGCACCCGCGAAACTTCGCACGATCTATCGCGCCGTCCTCGAAGCGCAGCAGGCCGCCACCGCTGCCGTACGCCCCGGCGTCACCGCCGCTTACGTCGACGGCCAGGCCAGAAAAGTGCTCAAAGCCCACGGCCTCGGCCCGGCCTTCGTCCACTCCACCGGCCATGGCCTCGGCCTCGAAATTCACGAAGCGCCCCGCATCGGCGCCAAAGACACTACCGTGCTCGCGGCCGGAATGGTTATCACCATCGAACCCGGCGCTTACATTGAGGGCCTCGGCGGCGTCCGGATCGAGGACACCGTCCTCGTTACCCCTTCCGGACACGAAACGCTAACGCCAACCTCCAAGGAGTTAATTTCCCTTTAGCATGTCCAACGAAGACATCAAGCAACTGATCCAGCTCGTCATCGAGTCCGGAATCGCCGAACTCGAAGTGCAGCGCGGAGAAAACCGGGTCCGTATCCAGGCCCGCGGCGCCTCCAACGAAACCTTCGTCGCCGTTCCCTCGCACTCGCCCGCCGCCGCCGTGGCGCCCGTACACACCGCTGCCACTGCACCCGCCCCCAACGGCGCCCCACAAGATTCGACGCTCGTGAAATCCCCCATCGTCGGCACCTACTACGACTCCCCTTCCCCCGGCGCGCCTCCCTTCGTCAAGGTCGGCGACAGCGTCGAGCCCGGCCACGTGCTCTGCATCATCGAATCCATGAAACTCATGAACGAAATCGAAGCCGAAGTCAGCGGCACCGTCGTCGCCAAGCTGATGGAAAACGGCCGCCCCGTCGAGTACGGCGAAGCCCTCTTCGCCATCCGGCCCCGTTCCTGAGCGGATACCAACGATGTTTCAAAAACTGCTGATCGCCAACCGCGGCGAAATCGCCGTCCGCGTCATCTGCGCCTGCAAGGACCTCGGAATCAAAACCGTCGCCGTCTACTCCGAGGCCGACCGCCACAGCCTCCACGTCCGCTTCGCCGACGAAGCCATCTGCATCGGCCCCGCCAAAAGCGCCCGCAGCTACCTCGACATCCCCGCCGTCATCAGCGCCGCCGAAATCACCAACGTCGACGCCATCCACCCCGGCTACGGCTTCTTGAGCGAGAACGCCGATTTCGCCGAGGTCTGCGAAGCCTCCGGCATCAAGTTCATCGGCCCGCGCCCCGAAGTCATCCGCAAGATGGGCCTGAAGCAACTCGCCCGCACCGCTATGTCCGAAGCTGGTGTCCCCGTGCTCCCCGGCTCCAAGGGCATTCTCGACGGCGCCGAAGACGCCCTCGATACCGCTTCCCGCATCGGCTATCCCGTCATGCTCAAGGCTTCCGCCGGCGGCGGCGGACGCGGCATGCGCATCGTCCGCGAACCCGGCGAACTCCCCAACCTCTTCGCCCAGGCCTCGGCCGAAGCCCAGGCCGCTTTCTCCTGCCCCGACATGTACATGGAAAAGCTCATCGAGGCGCCGCGTCACATTGAGTTCCAGGTCATCGCCGACGAGCACGGCCACGTCGCCGTCCTCGGCGAGCGCGAGTGCTCCATCCAGCGCCGCCACCAGAAACTCCTCGAAGAAGCCCCCTCCACCGCTGTCTCTCCCGAACTCCGCCGCACCATGATGGCCCGCCTCGAAGAGGCCATGCGCGCCGTCGGCTACACCAACGCCGGCACGGTCGAGTTCCTCATGGACGAAAACGGCGACCTCTACTTCATCGAAGTGAATGCCCGCATCCAGGTCGAGCACCCCGTCAGCGAGGCCATCACCGGCGTCGATCTCGTCAAAAGCCAGATCCTCGTCGCCGACGGCGCCCGCCTGCCGGACATCATGAAGCTTCCCGTTGAAATTCGCGGCCACGCCATCGAGTGCCGCATCAACGCCGAAAACCCCGAAACCTTCGCCCCCTCGCCCGGCCGCATCACCGGCCTCAACCTCCCCGGCTCGATCGGCGTCCGCGTCGACACCCACGCCTACACCGACGGCGTCATCCCGCCCTACTACGACTCCCTCGTCGCCAAACTCATCGCCTACGGCCAGGACCGCAACGAAGCCATCGCCCGCATGCGCCGCGCCCTCGAAATGTTCGTCGTCGAAGGCATCTACACCACCATCCCCCTCCACGAGCGCATCCTCGAAGACCCCGACTTCCTCGCCGGCCGCCTCGACACCAAATTCCTCACCCGCCTCGGCAAATCCGCCGCCCGCACCTGAGCGGGCGGGCCCGCTCCACCGCTGCCGCTCCCTACGCGAGTGCTTTGCCACGGCAGCATTGTGAACCACTACGCAAATTGCGTATAGTAGATGAAATGGCGGAAGCGCCAATGACGGTCGTGGAGACCGCCCGGTTCCTGAAGGACATGAAGCCCCTGATGTCGGACTCGGAGCGCGAAGAACTCGTGGTGTTCGTGGGCGCGAACCCGGAAGCCGGGGCAGTAATTCCGGACACCGGGGGAGTTCGAAAGATCCGTTGGGCCTTAGCTGGCCGAGGGAAGCGCGGCGGCGCCCGCGTCATTTACTATTTCCATGGCGAGAGCTTGCCTATATTCCTGCTGGCTGCCTACGGCAAGAACGAGAAAGCGAACCTCACCATGGCCGAGCGCAACGCCATGAAGCGTTTGATTGCAGTCCTGGTGGCTGGCTATCCAGTCAAATACAGGAGGACACGATGAACACGAAGTCGAAATCCAAGCGGGCGGCAAAGGCGCCGGGGCGCGCGCCTAACGAGCGGCCCACCGTTGGCGCGCGGATCGTCGAAGGGCTGGAGCAGGCAATCGCCTGGACGCGCGGCGAGAACCAGGACGTACGGGTCACTCTGGTCCGGGTACCCGAAGTCGATGTGCGCAAAGTCCGCACGAAGATGGGCCTGAGCCAAGCGCAGTTCGCGGCCAAGTTTGGCTTTCCGCCCGCCACTCTGCGGAATTGGGAACAGGGCCGGGCGCGCCCGGATGCCCCAACGAGAGTGCTGCTAGCCGTGATTGCCAAACACCCCGAAGCGGTAGAAGACGTCCTGCGGAAGGCCAGTTGAGGCAGGCCAAGCTCGAAAAAAGCACTTCACAACCGGGACGCGGAGGGTTGCTCGAAGGCGGCGAGGTGTTTGGCGGCTTCCACCGCGTGATCGCACCAGCCGTCAGCGCGCACCGATCCTCAGCGACGCGGCGCCGCGTTGTGGATTACAACCGTGCCCCGCTCACCGCCGGCTTACCCGCTGAGCCACCGGAAACTGATGCGGTCCATGTGTCGTAATCATCGGCGTACAAAGCCCGATGAGGAGCGCCGCCGCAACCACGCCACCGATACCCACCAACGCATACGAACTCCGCCGTGCGGTGCCGCTGGTCGCCATGCGCATCACCCACAACCGCAACGGCCGCGAGAGGTGCGTAAAAAAAGCCATCACCGAAAGGCAGTAATAGGGCGCAAGGAAAACGCCGTCCGGGTTCGAAAGCAAACCGCCCGGACCCGACGAAGCATACGTGAAATCGGGACCGCGATTTAACAACTCCCGTCCCAGCACCGCAATGGCGAGTGTGTGCGATCCCAGGAAAACCACGCTATACACGCCGCAGGCCAACTGAATCAGGTACTCGGCCGACCCACGCCGCGTGAAGGCCTCCGCCCCCATCGCGAGGCCCGTGATCACTTGCAAAATCAGCAACCCGATCAGGATCGGTTCGGCGACCGGCGTGCGATAGGCCAGGCGAAGCAGTGAAGCGGACCAGGTATATGTTTCGGGGCTCTTGAGGATCGTCAGGTTCGTGGCTAGGTGCGCCAGGATGAAAAGCCCGATCGCGATCGCGCTTACCGCATGCACGAACTTGATTTTCGAGACCACCCTAGCAGAAAACATCGGCGCCGGATGAGCGATGCGCCACAACATCACAGCGGCGATCGCCGCCCACAGAGAAAACCAAACCAAGGTGCTCTTGTCCGGAATATGCACCACCGCCGACACGATGCCGGAAAACACGCGAAGCACCGGGGTGAGGATCAAAAGGATCCCCAGCCCGCGCCGAACCAGCGCCCGCTCGGTGGCCTCTCCCGAAGTTCGAACCAGCAGCCACACTCCGCACGCCGGAAACGCGAATACCAAAGCTGCGGCCAGCGTAAACAGCAAAACCTGCCCGGCCGACGACGGCATATGTGCTGCCAGAAAAACCGGCAACACCGTGAACGGATAAGCGACAGCCACGCCGGCCGCAGCCAAGCCCCACCAATACGGGCTGGCCTGTGCTTTCACGGCTGTGGCAATCATGGTTGTGCGTGCCGGCAGCAGTCCGGGAAATTACGCGTGAAGGGCTGCTGCCCGTTGCCAAGTCTATCATCCAACCGCGGGGCTTCGAAGCTGCTGCTCCGCGCCGGGCCTCTACCTACCGCACGGCGCGCATCACAACCGTAACCTTCGCCCGAGACGGACCGCCGGACCGGCAGACCCGGTTGACGTCTTGGCTGGAGTAGCCCTCTTTTGCCACGCGTCCGCTCACCGCTTCCCCGTAGCGAACGAACCGGAGGATCCTCCCGAACCGGTCGCTCCTCGCCGCTACAGCTTTCATACGTTTAGATACACGCGGCGGGTCTACGACCAGTAAGGCATAAGGTATTCCACACTGGCAGCCCCGCAGGCGCGTCGCACAATCTTGCTCCGCCGCGCGCATCCGTCACCTCGAAGGCACAGTACGCATCTTGAGGCGTCGCCCCGCGCCCCATTGCGACCGCGCCGGCGAGCATTGCAAGCACCGTAACCGCGCGTTTCATTTGATGCAGTTAGTATAGATGGCCCTCTTGTCGCTACTGAGGCACCCGGCAGAAACGAATTACGCTGCCCTCCCCTTTCGCCAGCACCCGGCCGTCCGGCGACAGAGCATATCTGCGGCCTTCCTCACTCGCAGCACTTCGCCGAATACCCCAGGGAACAGCACCGCCACCCTTCCACCACACAATTACTTGGTTCGACCGGAAATCCCAGATCAACCGCCGCCGCTGGCACGCGGATGCGCACGGCCCACCTTGGCTCTCGGCAGCACAAAGCTGTCCGACCACATGAAACTCTTGGCGGAAGGCGAGTTTACGTTGAACGAAAGCAGCAACGATTCGCGAGGGGCAACGCCGAAGCTGTTCGAATTACTGATGGCACTCTCAGTGTTGCGGATCGGTACGAATGTGGAGGTCGACGATCCGGAGCGGAGTTCAAAGGCCCCATTAAATGGCGTAGAGCTAGTTGTGGAGTTGGAAAGTAAGGGGCTTCGGGGCCCAAGAATGGCTCAAATCGCCCCTGACATGCAGGTTGACAGCTCCGAAATCGCAAGCTGTTGGACTTCATAGATTTACATGGACGGGTAGTAGTTTGCATCCATTCCGGGTTACCGATGCGGTGGTTTCAAACCTCGCGACAATTCGCACGCCCTGATAGACTGAAGGCGAAGAGGTCCTCGATGGAACGCGAATCCGTCATCGTGAGCGATCCGGACATCCTAGGAGGCACGCCGTGCTTCCGGGGAACTCGTGTGCCCGTCGATTCTTTGATCGACTACCTCGAAGCCGGTG